>NZ_JBHYJD010000042.1:0-46962 GCF_042740555.1 Nonomuraea sp. NPDC059007
GGGCCAGGGGGTCACGGTGGAGCGCCCCGCTGGACGAACGACCGTGACCCCCCTGGCCCTGGCCTGCTCGGCTTGTCCTGGGCGACGGCGACGGGAAGATTAGGCCCACCTCAACTTCTGACTAGCTGGGGCTCGCGATCATCCTGGAGTCTGAGGCCCCCGCCGGAGGCATGCTTGAAAGCCACATTCTGAGGACGGAGCAGCACGGCCGGCGGAATGCCATAGGCGCCCAAAGGGCGAGCGCGAGCGAGTTCGGCCGACGGCGATGCGGACATTTCGCACGGCGGTGTGGCGCCCAGGTCGATGGGTTCGCTAGGGGCGGCGGGTGCGATGGTCGGCGGTGCGGCCCGCTCTGCCGCCGTCCGGGACCGGCCTCCAGGCCGCATGCCCGGACGGCGGGCAGGCGGCGGGCCGGGTACGGCGGCGCGGCGCGCCGCCGCTTGATTCCTATGAGGTCAATTCGGCAAGTTCGCTGAGTGTTCGCTTCCACGGGTAGGTGTCGAAGCGGGCGCCTCCGGAGCCGGGAGCGTGCGGCTCGAACTGGCCGGGGCCGAAGAGCACGCGGACTCCTTCGGCTCGCAGGGTCTCGACGGCCCGGTGGAAGGCGATTCGGCCGGCGAGGGCGCTGTTGACGAAGGGCAGGATGACGACGGGGATGCCGAGTCCGGGGGCTTCGGACAGGACGCCTAGGGCGTAGGTGTCGGCGATGCCTTGGGCGAACTTATTGATGGTGTTGTAGGTGGCCGGGGCGACGATGATGGCGTCGGCTCTGGGGGACTTTGGTTCGTGAGGTTTGCGGTACTCGCTGCGTACCGGGCGGCCGGTCTGCTTTTCCAGGGCGGCGGTGTCGATGAAGCCGAGCGCCGGTGGGGTGGCGATGAGCTGGACGGTCCAGCCGTCGTCCTGGGCGAGGGTGACGAGGCGGCCTACCTGGGCGGCTGGTCCGGCGGCGCAGACGATGATGTAGAGGACCTTGCCGGGTTCGCTCACGCGTGGACTCCCAGGGATGCGGCGTACTCACGAGCTTCGCGCCGGACGCTGATCGGCGCCGTTGCCAGGATGTCACGAATGAGGCGGTGAGCTGCGACTCTGCCGGTCACCTCTTCGGGGGCGATCTGCTCGGCCGCGCGCAGGACGTGCAGGGCCTGCTCGTGCTTGCCACACTGGAGGAACGCGGTGGAGGTGTCCAGCAGGAGGGTGGCCTTACGTTCGTTGATCGGCAACTGGTCGATCTGGACCTGTCGGGCGTAGTCGATTGCGGTGCCGGCGTCGCCGAGCCGGAGGGCGATGTTGACGCGGTGGCACAGGACGTTGTTGGGGCCGAACGCGGTCCACATGTGGTTGCCGTCGCGTCCCAGTCTTTCGCCGGCGTCCGCGGCTTCGTCCAGCAGTTCGGCGATGTTGTGGCGCTCGCCGCTGTGCGCGGCGGCGATGGAGCCGCGTAGGAGCAGGGACCCGTAGATGGACAGCTCGTCGTCCGTGGGGTCGCGCATGTCGGCCTGCATGCGTACGGCTGCCGCTCGGGTCGCGTCGGTGGCTGCCCGGTGGTGACCGCCGTCCATGAGCGCGTGGGTGATGATCCGCGAGCTTGAGCCGATCATGAGGGGGCTCTGGCTGGCGTACGCCGCTTGGACGCTGCGGTCCGCAGCGAGCCAGGCGAGGCCCTTGTCCTCCTGTTTCAGCAGGATGGAGGCGGCCACGTGGTGGGCCTCGGCCGACAGTACGTAGGCGCGTAGCTGGTCATCGCCGGTGAGCCTGCTGCAGGCGGCGCGTGCCGTACGGAGCAGTCCGGGTAGAGCGGCCGTGACCTTGGCGTACTGGCATGCCTGGTAGTTCTGCTTCGCGGCTACCACGGCGGCCGACAACGCCCCGAGGTCGATCGGGCCATCGGCCGGTAGGGCGTAGTCGACGAGCGCGCCGGCGAGAGGTTCGAGGTCGGTGCCGACCTTGGGCGAGTCCTCGACCGTGCCCACAACGGCGCTGAAGAGCGCGGCCCCGGTCAAGCCCACGAATTCACGTCGTCGCACGTCGCCCTCCTCCACGTGGGTGATCTTCGGGCCGCGCCG
Organism: Nonomuraea sp. NPDC059007; assembly: GCF_042740555.1. Lineage (NCBI taxonomy): Bacteria > Bacillati > Actinomycetota > Actinomycetes > Streptosporangiales > Streptosporangiaceae > Nonomuraea > Nonomuraea sp. NPDC059007. The sequence continues at coordinate 2,067 of NZ_JBHYJD010000042.1, forward strand.
GTTGGGGACGAATCCGAGGTCTTCGGGGCTCTTGCCGGTGACGTCGGTAATGGCTAGTCGGTACGGCTCACGCGGCCACCTGACCTCCCCGGCTTCCCAGCGCCTGACCCGTTCCTCGTCGCAGGTCAGGTGGTGGTGCAGGCCGTTCTTGCTGAGGTTGATCTGCTGCGCGAAGTCGGCGCGGGAGAGCTTCTCCGCTTCCCGCCATCTCCGGAGGGGGACGTTGGGCGTCGCCTCAGCCATTCAGTGGACCTGCTTTCCGACGGGGATCGAAAAGGGGGCTAAGAGGGGGGTCTCTTAGGTGGTCTCGTATCGCGGAATTGCCGGTGGACTTGCCATCAAGCAACAACGTTACGTCAAGCGGCCTCCCGCCACAGGGTGCGCCGGACAAACAAGGAGTTGGCAACGGTGATCCGGCCAGACGAGACGAGCGAGACATCCCCCTGTCCCTCATGTCGGGGGCTCGGGGTCAAGCTGCGCACCTCGCGTCGTGCGCTGTTTGTGGCGCAGGACGGTTCGGATCAACGGATGGACAGGGAGCGGGAGTGTCTCGACTGCCTCGGAGAAGGCCGGGTCGAAGGGAGCGGAAGATGAACCTCAGCGCGGCCGACCTGGCGGCCGACGTCCTGCGCTGGGATGCGGAGCAGAAGCTCTTGCGTCTTGGTATGCAGCTCGACGCGATCGACATCGATTCGACGTTGCGGGAGAACAACAGCCTGCTGCTTGTGCTGCGGCCTGTGGGGTTGCCGGTGGCGGTGACCGTTGCAGGGCAGGGCGCTTACTTCTCCTGGCGGGAATCGGAGATGCGGCATCCTGCTGACGATGCGAAGGGCGCGGCTGCGGCTCTGGCCAGGTACATCGCGGGCGCCTGATGACCGGCGCGGCGAGGCGGATGAACCCTTACCGGGAGTAACGGGTCATGGCGCCTGCCTCGTCGCGCCTTCCACTACCCCGGCAGACAGTGACATGGTGCTCTCCCCCGTGGCCCAACCCGTAGCGAGGGGGCCTGTCTGCCGGGGTCTTTCTTGTTGCTGCCGTACAGGTATGTAGACAGGTATGGCACGGGGAGTTATTCTCCAACTTGGTAAAACAACCTGTTGGGTGTAGGACGGTCATGATGCCTCTTGAGTCCGTGCCGCCGAAGTATGCGCAGCTTGTGCAGACTCTCAAGCGGCGTATTGAGTCCGGCGACTACCCGCCGGGGTCGCTTCTTCCCAGCGAACACCAGCTCATTCAGGAGTTCGGTGTCTCGCGGCCTACGGTCGTTGCCGCCCTGCGGGTGTTGCGGGAGGAAGGCTGGATCGAGTCTCAGCAGGGCAAGGGGCGCTTCGTGCGTGGCCGGCCCGCGATGGCCTCGGTTGAGCGGTCTCGTCCTGGTCAGGCTTACCTGGTGACGCCTGAGACCGAGACCTCGGGTGAGGTGGTCGAAGTGGGGGCGGTAGCCGTACCCCATCGGGTGGCGGCGCTGTTGGGGCTGGAGCCCAAGAGCAAGGCGTTCCTACGGCGGCGTGTGGTCACGTGTGACGGTGAAGCCTCTGAGGTCGTCTCGGTGTGGATGGCGCCGGAGTTGTCGCAGGGCACCGACTTGACCAGTACCGAGCCGCTGCCTCAAGGGCTTCGGGAACACCTTCAGGCGCGCAAAGGTGTGCGCTTCGATCATGTGATGGAGCAGATCACGGCGCGCATGCCCACTGCCGGTGAGGTGAAGCAACTCGGCATGCCGAAAAACGTGCCGTTGCTGGCCGTGTTCGGGGCGGTCCGGGACGCTTCCGGGCAATCGCTGCTCGTGGTGGAGGTACTTCTTCCCGCCGATCGGCACGAGTTGGAAGACGCCTACCCGATCGGCTAGCAGCCTGGCACGCCTGCCGCCTTGTCCGGTGGGGCGTGCAGACGAGCGGTTCCGGCTGGCGAGCGGCTGGGACCGCTTTTTCGGCATCAGCAAGAACAGTGCCAGGGCGAGCAAGCCGCAGATCACCCGTAGTTCCATGCGCCGGCCTTGTGGCTGTGTGACGTGGCCACGATGAAGCCCACCCCCGGGGCTCCGAACCCGAGCAGCACTGTCGCCCAGAACAGGACGATGGCCAAGAGGGCCTGCGGACGACCCACATGATGATGATGGCCGTCAGGGCGCCCCGCCTCGTTGCTGGTTCATGATCTTGTTGATGCCGTCAACGGCTACGGAGTTCGCGGGCTGTCCAAACCGTTAGATCGGTGTCACCCTTCACCTAGGCACTTGACCTACCAAGTTGAGCGACCTAATCTCAAATCAGAACTTGATAGGTTAAGTGACTGACTCTCAAGAGAGAGGAGCCGTCATGGCTCTGCAAGGTCCGATCCCCGTCACCTACGAGATGCTCTTCCCCCACGGCTGCTACCTCGTCGGGGAGGTCGAACCGGTCAAGGACTTCGACGCCTCGACCAACGGCCGCTTCGTCCAGGCACGCGACAAGCAGTCCGGGGAGCCGGTCTGGCAGGTCGCCGTCATGGACGCCGACCCGACCGTCAAGGCCGCGCAGAAGACCGTGGCCGTGAAGATCCTCGCGGCGGTTCAGCCGGTGCCGCCTCCCGCCATGCCGGGGCTGCCGTTCACCCCGGTCCTGTTCAACCACGTCACTGTCACCCCCTACGTCAACGCCAACGGACGGCTCGCCTACTCGATCCGGGTCCGCGAGATGACCGCCGTACGGCCGGCCGCACCGAAGCCGGTCAGGGAGAACGCCGTATGACCCGCCGCCGCACCCCACGCCGCCGCGTCATCCGGCTGACCACCGGCCAGGAAGCACGCGCCACCTGCCACCCGTACCCCTACCGGTCGCCGGTTCTGGCCCTGGACTGCGGCGCCACCACCGTCCTGCTCACCAGCGACGGCAAGCCCACCCTCGAAGACCTGGCCTTTGCCCGCCAGCTCGTGGCCGCCGCCACCCGTTACGCCCTGGCCATCGAGTCCCACTCGACGAAAGAGATCGCCGCATGAACATCGACCTCGACCCCTACACCTACGTCACCCTCACCATGACCTCTGAAGACAAGCCCTCGCTCGACGTCTCCTTCTACAGCGCCGAGCTGCGGGTACACGGCGGCGTCATCGACGAATGGCGTCCGTACCTGGCGCTCCACAGCCGGGAGGCGCACGTGTCCGTCTCGACCTGCGGACCGGTCACCGACACCGACCTGGTCATCGCCCGCAAGCTCGCCGCCAAGGCCGCGCAGTACCTGGCCGACTGCGAGCGCCTGCACACCGCCCAGAACACCCCGTCGCCCTCGCAGGACGAGGCGGCCTGACATCAGGTGGGGCCGCTGGAAGCGGCAACTTCCGGCGGCCCCCGATCTTCTCCCTGACTTCGCAATCACGAGAGGCCACAAGCTTATGTTCCGCAAGCTCCCCGGCGACGAGGCACGCAACCTCGTCTCCACCACCCCCGACACCGCCGTCGTCTTCCGCCCGGCCGTCGTCAAAACCCCGGCCATTCTCACCATCCTCATCTGGGCCTGGCGGATGCTCTCCAGCCTGGTCCGCACCACCTGGCGTCACCCCATCGCCGTCTTCCTCACCATCGCACCGGTCGTGCTGACGGTGCTCTACGGCTGGCGCGTCGCACTGCTCCTGCTCGCCCCACCCGTGACCGGGCTGACCGCCTGGGCACTGCTCGACCGTCCCACCTTCGCCCGCCACGTCGGCTACCGGCTGCTGGCCTGGTGGCGGCTCATCTGGGTGTATCGGCGGCACTGGCAACCCGTCATGATCGTCTCCGGACTCGGCCGCCACCTACGAGGCCGCGACTACCTCCCCAAGCTCGGCAAGATCACCTGCACGAGCTGGGCCGACCAGGTCACCACCCGCATCCTCAACGGCCAGGCCGTCAAAGACTGGTCCGACCGCACCGAACACCTCGCCCATGGCTTCGGCGCCACCACCTGCCGTGTGGCTGTCCTGAAGAGCGGCCACCTGCTGCTCACCTTCCCCCGCCACGACCCCCTCACCACCCCACTGCCGGCGCTCACCATCCCCGCCGCGCCAACCGTCGGTCCCGTGGAGATCGGCAAACGCGAGGACGGCACCCCATGGTTACTGAAGATCCTCGGCACCCACATTCTGATCTCCGGCGCCACCGGCGCGGGCAAGGGCTCCATCATCTGGTCGGTCATCCGCGCCCTCCTGCCCGCCCTCGCTGCCGGGCTGGTTCAGGTCTGGGCCTTGGACCCGAAGCTGATGGAGCTGTCGTACGGCAAGCCGCTGTTCGGCGGCCACTACGCCGCCACCCCCGAAGCCTGCGCCGACCTCCTCGACGCCGCAGTCACCCTCATGCAAGAGCGCGCCGCACGCCTGGCAGGCGTCCAACGCACCCACACACCAACCCCGGCGGATCCGTTCGTCCTGGTCGTGGTGGACGAGGTGGCGTTCCTGACCGCCTACCAGCAAGACCGCGACCTCAAGCGCCGCATCTCCGCCGCCCTGGCCACCCTCACCACCCAGGGGCGCGCGGTCGGCGTCGGCGTCATGGCCGCGCTACAGGACCCGCGCAAGGAGGTCATGAACATCCGCAACCTGTTCCCGGACAAGATCGCCCTCTGCCTGGACGAGTCCGAACAGGTGGACATGGTCCTCGGCGACGGAGCCCGCGACCGGGGCGCCCTGGCCGACCAGATCTCCTCCACCCCGGAACTGGGCGCCGGTGTCGGCTACGTCCGGCTGGAGACCAGCCCTGATCCGGTTCGCGTCCGGGCCGCCTTCGTCTCCGACGCCGACATCCGTGCCATGGTCACCACCTACACGGCGGGTGATACGGCATGAAGGTCTCCTTCCTCGGAACCGCCGACGAACTCGAACACGTCGCCGGACGCCCCACGCTCCTCCTGCTCGGCCTCAACCACCTGCCCCGCCTGACGATCTTCACCCTTTTCCACCCGCGCATCCTGCGACACCCCTACCGGGACCTGTACCGGCTCCAGGCCGACATGGCACCCCTCGATGAGGTCGGCCAGACCGTGACCACCGACCCCCGGAGCGGCCTATGACCACCAGAGCAGTACGGCTGGCCCAACCCCTGGCTCGCGAGGTACTCGAAGAGGTCGCCAAGCTGCACGGCGTCTGTATCCGCCCCGTCGCCCTCAAACGCCTCGACATCCACACCGGCAAGAGCGAGATCATCGATGTCCCGTGCGGCGCCACCCTCGACAGCAAGTGCGGTCCCTGTGCCCGGCGCAACCGCTCCCTGCGGATGGCTCAATGCCGTGAAGGCTGGCACCTGGACCATGAACCCTCCATCACCCCCGACCCTGCCACCGAGGATCAGCGCTGGCTGATCGAATTCCGAGCCGACCTGCAAGCCCGCCGCGACCACGCCACCGACGAGGGCGAGGCGGCCGACTGGGACCAGGCCATCGCCGAACTGGACGCCGAGATCAACCGGGCGGGCATGCGCGGCAACGTCGTCGGCCGCACGACCAAGCGCAACCGCTCCACCAAGCGGCGCCAGGACGCCCCGGACCTCCCCCGCCGCACCATGGCCGGCACCACCCTCGGCCGGACGTACGAGGCCGGGGACGGCAAGAGCTACCGCCCGTCCCTGTTCGTCACCCTCACCCTCCCGGGCTACGGCAAGGTCCGCGACGGCATCCCGATCAACCCCGACGCCTACGACTACCGGCGGGCAGCCCGAGACGCGCTGCACTTCTCCAAGCTCATCGACCGCTTCGTGCAGAACCTGCGCCGCGTCGCCGGCTACGACGTCCAGTACTTCGCCACCGTCGAACCCCAACGACGGCTCGCCCCGCACCTGCACATGGCGATCCGCGGGACGCTTCCCCGCGCCGAAATGAAGCAGATCGCCGCCGCCACCTACCACCAGGTGTGGTGGCCACCGGCAGACGAACCCCTCGACCAGGCACCCGTCTGGGCCCAAGACGGCTACCTCAACCCGGCAACCGGCGAGTACCTGCCCACCTGGGAGCAGGCACTAGACCAGCTCGACGAACCCCAGCACGTCATCCGCTTCGGCGACCAGGTGGACGTCAAGGGCGTCCTCGCGGGCACCCCGGATGCCGACCAGACCATCCGCTACCTGTCGAAATACCTCACGAAATCGCTCGGGCAGACCCCAGACACCCAAGCGCAGCGCGACCACGCCGCCCGTTTCGTCGAAGCCTTGCGCTACGAACCGTGCTCACCCGCGTGCCCGAACTGGCTGCGCTACGGCGTGCAGCCCAAGAACGCCAGGCGGGGGATGACTCCCGGCCAATGCCGCTTCAAAGCCCACAAGCCCGAACACCTCGGCTACGCCGGCCGCCGCGTCCTGGTCTCCCGCAAGTGGTCCAACAAGACCCTCGCCGAGCACAAGCAAGACCGCCGTACCTGGGTCCTGCAAGCCCTCGGCCAGCCCGACGAACCCACCGACCCGCACAGGTACCTCTGGACCCCCGTATCGGCCGGAGACGCCAACCTGCCCGCACTGGGCCTACGCCTCCTGCGCTCGATCCGCGAGCGGCAACGCTGGCGTGAACACCTCCGCCAACTTGAACAACAAGATCTTTCGGCAACTTCGCCGCCCGAAGTGGCAGCATGAAGAAGAACACCGATCTAGTGGTGATCCTTCCGGCCACAGTGCCCCATCTGACTCCCCGAGCGGCGGCGGAGCTTCTCTCCATCCTGTTGGAAGCCTCTCAAGAGGCGCGTCCCGCGTTGGACGCCGCCTGAGGAGAACCCCATGGAAACGATCCGCTTCGGCTTCTACGGCCGCGTTTCGACCGAAGACAACCAGGACCCGGAGTCCTCCCGGGCCTGGCAGATCACCCGATCACGGGCACTCATCGAACCTCGGGGCGGCGTGATCGTCGCTGAGTTCTTCGACGTGGACAAATCCCGCTCGATCCCGTGGCAGCGCCGTCCGCAAGCGATGGCGCTGCTCGGGGAACTCCGAAACCCGGGCCGTGGCTTCGCCGCCGTGGTGATCGGCGAACCTCACCGGGCCTTCTACGGCAACCAGTACGGCCTGACCTTCCCCCTGTTCGAGCACTTCGGCGTCCCGCTCTGGGTGCCAGAGGTCGGCGGCCCCATCGACCCCTCCAACGAGGCGCACGACCTCGTGATGAGCGTGTTCGGCGGAATGAGCAAGGGCGAGCGGAACCGGATCAAGGTCCGCGTCCGTAGCGCCATGGGTGCCCAAGCCCAAATGGAAGGCCGATTCCTGGGCGGGCGCCCGCCATATGGCTATGTCCTGGCGGACGCCGGCCCGCACCCGAACCCGGCCAAGGCGGCGGACGGCAAGCGACTGCACCGTCTCGAACTCGACCCCATCACCTGGCACGTCGTCGCCCGGATCTTCGCCGAGTACCTGGGCGGCTTCGGCTACTTCACCATCGCGGAGCGCCTGACCCGAGACGGCATCCTGTCCCCCTCCGCGCACGACCGCAGCCGCAACCGCCACCGATGCGGCGTGGCCTGGGCCAAGGGCGCCGTGCGCGCGATCCTGAAGAACCCCCGTTACACGGGCTATGAGGTCTGGAACAAGCAGCCGAAGACAGAGGTCCTGCTCGACGTCGATGACGTCGGTCTGGGGCACACGACCAAGCAGCGGTGGAACCCCAAGGAAGAGTGGATCTGGTCCGACCAGCCCGCGCACCCGCCCATCATCAGCCGCGAGGACTATGAGGCGGCGCAACAGACCCTGGCCAGCCGCAGGTACCGGCACACGGAGAAGACGACGAAGCGCGCCAAGAACGTCTACCTGTTCCGAAGCCTGCTGCGCTGCAAGCTCTGCTCGCGCCGGATGCAGGGGGACTGGCTGAACGAGATGGCCTACTACCGGTGCCGCTTCCCAGAGGAGTACGCCCTCGCCAACCACGTGGAACATCCCCGCAACGTCCTGCTGCGGGAGATCGATCTCGCGCCGAAGCTCGACGAGTATCTCGGCCGCCTGTTCACCCCGTGGAGCATCAACCGGACGCTGGACATGCTCGGCCACGCGGATGAGGTACCGGCACCGGCCCTTCTGGAAGCGGAGTCGCTCAAGCGGGAGATCACCGACTGCGACCGGAAGCTCAAGGGCTATCGCGCGGCCCTGGACGCCGGCGCCGACCCGGTGACCGTGGCGGGATGGATGAAGGACGAGCAGGCCAGGAAAGCCACGCTGGAACGTCGCCTCAACCATCTACCCGTTGGGCGCCCTCGCAGGTTCGACCGGGAAGCCATGGCGGCGACGCTGCGGCAGATGGGCGACATGGTCGCGGTCCTGGGCAAGGCGGACCCTGTGAGCAAGGCCAAGGTCTACGCCGAGCTGGGCCTGGTTCTCACCTTCGACCCCGGAAACAACGAAGTCCTGGTCACTGCTACCAGCGACCAGGACTCTCATTGGGTACGAGCGAGTGTCCGAGGGGGGACTTGAACCCCCATGCCCCGCAAAGGGCACTAGCACCTCAAGCTAGCGCGTCTGCCTATTCCGCCACCCGGACTTGGTGCCTGCACGCGGGACCGTCATCCCGCGTCGGCGAGAGAAAGGTTAGCAAACTCTGGGGGGTGCGTCATACCTGGTTTCCGCGCCACCCCGGCGAACAGCGCCGGGAAGCCCCGCCGGCAAGAGAAAAGCATGCCCAATCAGCGGGTACAGGTTGGTTTGGGGTGTGGGTTCTTGACCTCTTCCTGGATCTCTGCTGAAAAGCCCTTGCGACAACGTTGGGTGCTGCTACGGTTACGGACCGTTGAGGGGTGAGTCCATGGACCGGCCTCACCTGGTGAGGTCGGTTCTGGAGCTTTGGGAGGTCACGTGGCACGCACGCCGGTGCAGCAGCTGAGGGCGATGTCCCTCGTTGCGCGGCGTGTGCGCGTGGCCGTTCCCACGGAGGGCGCGATCACTGATCGGCAGGACCGGATGGCGCGGTTCGCGGCCGGCGCCGGTCAGGTCATCGCCCGAGCGGTCGCGGTTGGGGCCCTGGTGGCCGCCGGCTGGCTGCTCGCTCTTCTCTTCGGGATGCTCACCGCCGCTCCCGCGGCGGCCGGCACCTCTCAATCCACGGTCGCCGCCGGGCCCGTCTCGGGCGATTTCCCCACGGCGGGCGACGCCGTCTCGGTCACGGACAATGCCGAGGCGATGGCAGGCCTGAAGGTCGACGGGCTGACCAGCCAGTCGACCCCGGGCATGCCCGATCCATCCACCGCGTCCAAAAACCTGGGCGCCAATGGGCTGGCCCCCAATGGCGGTGGCAGTGGCCCCTTCGGGCCGAGCATGGGGGACGTCGCGAGGTCGGTGTTCGACCCGCGGCTCCTGGCACAGCGCGCCCCCCTGGCGTGCGTGCTGCCCCCCGTCGTCCGCACAGCGGCGGACGACCCTTCTTTCTCACCTGACTGATCCAACGGCGTCATCGGCCGGCCCTGCTCTAAGGCCCGGCGGCGGAGCGTGGGCGAATCTCTGAAGCCCCTCCGCGAGCGAGCCAGTCAGTCAGTCACAGGTTCGCATGCCCCGTGATCTCCGCTGAGCGGCGCCCCATCCAGAGGGCGCGCACGGTCTCGGGCTGCCCGCGAACTGTCAGGTAATCCCCCCAAGAACCACTAGGAGCATTCATTATGCGTACGTGGGCAAAGGCATCGGCCCCGGCGGCTCTGCTCGCCGTAGCGGTCATGTCCTTCGGCGGCGGTACGGCTGTCGCCGACACCTCGGGCAACTCATCGGTCGGCGGCGGGAACCAGGTCAACCTGCCCATCTCCCTGCCGATCGACATCAGCGGCAACGCCGTCGGCGCGGCCGGCGAGTCCAGCGCCACCTCGCAGGGCGGCGCCTCGGTCGAGAACACCGGCAAGGGCGGCATCCCCGGCAAGACATCCGGCAACAGCAGCGTGCTGGGCGGCAACCAGGTCAACGCGCCGATCAGCGCGCCGGTCAACGCCTGTGGCAACGCGGTCTCGCTGTTCGGCAGTTCCGACGCGGGCTGCAAGGGCGGCGCGACCGTCAAGAACTCCGGCAAGGGCGGCGCTGGCGGCAACAGGACCTCCGGTGACAGCAGCCTTCTCGGTGGCAACCAGGTCACCGCGCCCATCAGCGCCCCGATCAACGCCTGCGGCAACGCGCTGGCGATCTTCGGCGACGCGACCGCGGGCTGCAAGGGCGGCTCGTCCGTCAAGAACACCGGCGTCGGCGCCGGTGGCAACACCACCTCGGGCCGGAGCTCCGCGCTCGGCGGCAACCAGGTGATCGCGCCCATCAGCGGCCCGATCAACATCTGCGGCAACGCGATCGCCGTCTTCGGCCAGGCGTTCGCCGGCTGCAAGGGCGGCTCGTCGGTCACCAACGGCGGTGGCAAGCCCGGTCACGGATACCACTCCGCCCACGGCAGGGGTTCCAGCGGCAACGACACCGACGGCCGCTTCGGTGCCGGCAGCGGCAACCAGGTCGTCGCGCCGGTCAGCCTGCCCATCACGGCCTGCGGCAACGCGGTCGGCAACGCCCCGGCAGGGTGCAAGGGCGGCAGCACCGTCGAGAACACCGCCGCGGGCAGCGGGGCGGGCGGCAACACCACCTCCGGGCGTTCCGGGGTGCTCTCCGGCAACCAGGTGATCGCGCCGATCACCGCTCCCGTCAACGTCTGCGGCAACGCCGTGGCCGCGTTCGGCGAGGCCTTCGCCGGGTGCCGCGGCGGCGTGTCGGTGAAGAACGGCGGCAAGGGCGCCGGCGGCAACACCACCTCTGGCAAGTCGGGTGTCGGATCGGGCAACCAGGTCGTGGCTCCGATCACCGCGCCGATCAACGCCTGTGGCAACGCCGTGGCCGCGCTCGGCCTGGCGGAGGCCCACTGCAAGGGCGGCGCCAGCGTCAACCCGCACAACGGCATCGGCGGCGGTGGCAACACCACCTCCGGCCAGTCGGGCGTGCTCGCCGGCAACCAGGTGATCGCGCCGATCACCGCTCCTGTCAACGTCTGCGGCAACGCGGTGGCCGTCCTGGGTGACGCCGCCGCCGGGTGCCTGGGCGGTTCGCACGTCGGCAAGCCGGTCGAAGAGGGCCACGGCTACGACCACTACGCGCGTCCCCGCACGGGAAGCGTCGCCAAGAGCAGCGGCCTGCTGCCCGCACTGCCCCTTCCGGCTCTGGCCAGCCTGAAGGACGCGGGGAACGTGACCCAGCAGATGCGTTCCGGCGGTCTGCCCCCGCTGCCCGTCGTGGGCGACGTCACCCAGACCCTGGGCCTGCCCGCGCTTCCCGGCCTGCCCGGTCTGCCCGGCCAGCCGTCCACCCCTGCCACGCAGGGCAAGACCAACCTGCCGGTGAAGACCAAGAACCACACCGCCGCCCCCGACCCGCTGTCGGCCCTCGGCCCGGTGGGCGGGCTGGCCTCCGCTACTCCGGTCGGCGGCGCGGTGGCCTCCACCGCGGGCTCGCTGCCCGTCGGCGACCTGGGCCTGATGAGCGCCGCTCAGCCCGCGGGGGTCACGGGGATGAACTCCACCTCGTTGTTCGCGCTGGTGCTCGGTGCGATGTTCGCCGCGTCCACGACGCTGTTCGCGACCACCCGCCGGCTCCGGCTCGGCAGGAAGTAGTCCAGGTACGGCTCTCGCTCACAGCCTGTGAGTAAGTAGCGTGAGACGCTTTGCCCGTTCTGGGGGGCGCGGCCCCGGGACGGGCAAAGCCATGTCCAGAAGCGGTCAACAATTAGAGGGTGCGGCGAACTCGTATGATCTTGCGGCGCAGCCGTACCCGACGGCTTCCATCGGGATACACGCGCACGAGAGACAGTTCCCACTGGCCGTACTCGGCGTGTTCGGTGAGCAGTTGACGTGCGGCTTCGCGGGAGGTGTCGCGTGGAATGAAGATATCCATGTAGGAGTAGTCGGGCACAACGATTAGTCTCCAGGGTGAGTCAGGGCGCGAGGCTGCTCGGTGGGCCTTATTCTGCGTCCTTGTGGGTGGACCCGAAAGGTTGTGGGTAGCCCGGGGGAAGGAAAAAACCCGCAATCCGGGTTACCTTGCAGATCTGTGCCGGACTCCGGCAGGGGGAAGCGCGAACGAACAGCGAGGTAGGAAGCAGCGTGCCAGCCAACAACGGCGCCGGCGGAACACGCCTGGTGATCGTCGAGTCGCCCGCCAAGGCGAAGACGATTGAGAAGTACCTGGGGCGTGGCTACGTCGTCGAGTCCAGCATCGGCCACATCCGTGACCTGCCGGAGCGGGCCGACGACATCCCCGAGAAGTACAAGGGGGAGTCGTGGGCTCGGCTCGGCGTGAACGTGGAGCACGAGTTCGAGCCGCTGTATGTCGTCAACGCCGACAAACGAGCCCAGGTCACCAAACTCCGGCAGCTCCTGAAGGACGCCGACGAGCTTTACCTCGCCACTGACGAGGACCGCGAGGGCGAGGCCATCGCGTGGCACCTGCAGGAGGTGCTGAAGCCCAAGGTGCCGGTGCACCGCATGGTCTTCCACGAGATCACCGAGCACGCGATCCAGGAAGCCGTCGCGAACCCGCGCACGCTCAACCTGCGCCTGGTCGACGCCCAGGAGACGCGCCGCATCCTCGACCGCCTCTACGGCTACGAGGTCAGCCCGGTCCTGTGGAAGAAGGTCAAGCCGCGCCTGTCCGCGGGCCGCGTGCAGTCGGTCGCGACCCGGCTGGTCGTGGAGCGCGAGCGGGACCGGATGGCGTTCACCGTCGCCAACTACTGGGACCTTTCTGCCCTTTTCGACACCGGCAAGGCCGAGGAGCGGCCGCGTGACTTCACCGCCACGCTGTCGACGGTCGACGGCAAGCGGGTCGCGCAGGGCCGCGACTTCGCCTCCACCGGCCAGCTGAAGACGGCCGGCGTGCTCCACCTGTCCGAGGCGGCCGCCGGTGAACTGGCCGGGCGCCTGCGCGCCTCGTCGTTCCGGGTCAAGTCGGTCGAGCGCAAGCCGTACACGCGCAAGCCTTATGCGCCCTTCAGGACGACCACGTTGCAGCAGGAGGCCAGCCGCAAGCTGGGCTTCACCTCGAAGCACACGATGCAGGTCGCGCAGCGCCTGTACGAAGAGGGCTACATCACCTATATGCGTACCGACAGCATCACGCTGTCGGAGACGGCGATCGCCGCCGCGCGCTCTCAGGCCATCAAGCTGTACGGCGCCGCCTACGTGCCCGACAAGCCGCGGGTATATGCCAGCAAGGTGAAGAACGCGCAGGAGGCGCACGAGGCGATCCGCCCGTCGGGTGAGGAGTTCCGCACTCCTGGCGAGACCGGGCTGAGCGGCGACAAGTTCCGCCTTTACGAGCTGATCTGGCAGCGGACCATCTCCTCGCAGATGAAGGACGCGGTCGGCGAGTCGGTCACGGTGAAGGTGGCGGGCGCGTCGTCGGCGGGTGAAGAGGTCGAGTTCAGCGCCTCCGGCCGCACGATCACCTTCCACGGCTTCCTCAAGGCCTACGTCGAGGGCGCGGACGACCCGTCGACCGACCGCGACGACTCCGAGAAGCGCCTGCCCAACCTGGCGGAGGGCGACGCGCTGGACCTGAGCAGGCTCGACGTGGCCGCGCACGCGACCAAGCCGCCCGCCCGCTACACGGAAGCGACGCTGATCAAGGAGCTGGAGGATCGGGAGATCGGGCGTCCTTCGACGTACTCCTCGATCATCGGAACGATCCTCGACCGCGGCTACGTGTTCAAGAAGGGCACGGCGCTGGTGCCGTCGTTCCTGGCCTTCGCCGTGGTCAACCTGCTGGAGCAGCATTTCGGCAACCTGGTCGACTACGACTTCACGGCCGAGATGGAGAAGGTCCTCGACGACATCGCCAACGACCGCGCCGAGCGGGTGCCCGAGCTGCAGCGCTTCTACTACGGCGCCGACGGCGACGAGGGACTGAAGGAGATGGTCACCGACCTCGGCGAGATCGACGCCAAGGAGATCAGTTCCTTCGCGATCCGGGACAGCGACATCGTCCTGCGCGTCGGCCGATATGGCCCGTACCTGGACAGGGAGGGCTCGCGGGTCAACGTTCCCGAGGACATGACGCCGGACGAGCTGACCGCGGACAAGGCCGAGGAACTGTTCTCGCGGCCGACCGGCGACCGTGAGCTCGGCCATGACCCGGCGACGGGGAACATGATCGTGGCCAAGGACGGGCGGTTCGGCCCGTATGTCACGGAGGTCCTGCCTGCTCCGGCCGAGGACGAGGCGCCCAAGAAGCGGACGAAGAAGGCGGATGCCGCGAAGCCGCGGACGAGCTCGTTGTTCAAGACGATGTCGCTGGACACGATCACGTTCGAGGAGGCGCTCAAGCTCCTGGAGATCCCGCGGCTCGTGGGTGAGCTGGAGGGCGAGCCCGTCGTCGCGCACAACGGCAAGTTCGGGCCCTACCTGAAGAAGGGCACGGACTCGCGCTCGCTGGCCGCCGAGGACGACCTGTTCACGGTCACGATCGAGCAGGCCAAGGAGCTGTTCGCGCAGCCCAAGCAGCGTGGCAGAGGACGCGCCGCGGCCGCCGCGCCGCTGCGTGAGCTGGGAGAGGACCCGCACTCGAAGAAGCAGATCGTGGTGAAGGAAGGGCGTTTCGGCCCGTACGTCACCGACGGCGAGACCAACGCCTCCCTGCGCAAGGACGACAGCGTGGAGGAGATCACCACGGAGCGGGCGGCCGAACTGCTGGCCGAGCGGCGTGAGCGGGCGCCGGCGCCGAAGAAGAAGACGACCACGACCAGGAAGGCTCCGGCCAAGAAGGCTCCGGCCAAGAAGCCGGCCGCCAAGTCCTGAGAAGGCTCTCAGGCGGCGCCGCGCGCGTTGTCGGCGCCGCCTCGTAGCATGACCGCGTGGGATTCGCCGTCATGATGATCGTGGTCGTCCTGGCCGTGCACTACTACCTGTGGCGCAGGCTGGTCCGTTCGACCACCGCGCCCGGCCGTTCGCGCCGGGCGCTCACCTGGGCCATGGTCGGCCTGGTCCTGCTCGTGGTGGCGACCTTCATCGGCACCCGCGTGGAGGCGGGGTTGTGGTGGCTGGCCTGGCCGGGCTACATCTGGTTCGCCATGATGTTCTACCTCGTGGTCTTCCTGGTGGTGCTGGAGATCCCGCGGGCCGTGGTGAGCCGGTTGTGGCGGCGGCCTGCCGTACATGAGGTGAAAGAGCCGGTGTTGGTCGCGGGCGGGGCGCCGCCCGCGACGGAGCCCGCCGAAGCGCCGCCGCCGTCCGGCGGCGAGGACGTGAGCAGACGCCTGTTCATCGGGCGCGGCACCGCGCTGGTCGCGGGGGTCGCGGCCATGGGCACGGTGGGGTACGGCATGCGTACCGCCCTGGGGCCGCCGGTGATCGAGCCGGTCAAGGTCACGCTGCCGAAGCTCGACCCCCGGCTGGGCGGGATGAGGTTCGCGGTGGTCAGCGACATCCACCTGGGGCCGCTGACCGGGATCGGGCACACCGAGCGCATCGTCCGGATGATCAACGAGCTCGAACCCGACGTGGTCGCGATCGTGGGCGACCTGGTGGACGGGACGGTGGCGGAGCTGGGGGCGCTGGCGAAGCCGTTCCGGAACCTCGAATCCCGATATGGCGCCTATTTCGTGACCGGTAATCACGAGTACTACACGGCCAACGGGCCGAATGAGTGGATCAAGGAGCTCGACGGGCTCGGCGTGCGTTCGCTGCGCAACGAGCGGGTGGAGATCCGCCATCAGGGCGCGGTGCTCGACCTGGCCGGGGTCAACGACATCAACGGCGCGACCATGAACGACGGCCCCGACTTCGACAAGGCGCTCGGCGGGCGGGACGCGGCGCGGCCCACCGTGCTGCTGGCCCATCAGCCGGTGCAGGTCGACCGGGCCAAGGACTATGGCGTGGACCTGCAGTTGTCCGGGCACACGCACGGCGGGCAGATCGTGCCGTTCAACCTGGTGGTGCCGTTCCAGCAGCCGGTGGTGTCGGGGCTGGCGACGGTCGACGGCGTGCAGGTGTACGTCACCAGGGGCGCGGGTTTCTGGGGGCCGCCGGTGCGCGTGGGGGCGCCGCCGGAGATCACCCTGCTGGAGCTGCGCTGACTTCCCCGTTCGCCTGACGGGCCCGGCCCATCCGGCGTAGTATCCAACCGGATACCGAGGAGGTGGCGGGTGGGTACGCCTGACGTCAGATTCTGGGCCGAGCGCGGCGGGTTGCTGCTCAAACGGGCCAGACAGGCCGCCAGCATGAACCAGACCGTGCTGGCCGACCTGAGCGGCACGTCGCGTACGACGCTGTCCGCCTACGAGCACGGCCGCAAGTCGCCGACGCTGGAGACCGCCGGCCGCATCCTCGACGCGGCCGGCTTCCACCTGGCGCTGGAGCCGAAGATCGAGTTCACCGAGCACGAGGGCTCCTTCCACGTGCCCGATCGGCTGCCGCGGCTGCCGGCCGAGCGCGCGCTGGCCACGGTCGACTACCCGGCGGGCCGGCGGCGCGACCTGGCCGACAGAGCCGACCGCGGCGCGGTCTACTCCGCCGTGCTGCGCGAGGGAACCCCCGCTGACCTGCTGCGCTATGTCGACGGCGTGTTGCTGGTGGAGCTCTGGAGAGAGCTGGAGCTGCCCGAGGCGGTCAGAGCCGCCTGGACGCCGCTGGTACGCGCGTGCCGGGCGGCATAGCGATGGGGGCCCATTCGGGGTCTGCGCCCTGCACAGGGGCCCCAGGACGTAATACCCTCAGGCGCGAGCAGCCGGGTATATCCGGCTCGTCTCGTGACCTCCCACGCCCGGCGAGCACCTGGATACGCTGACACTATGACCGCCCCTGGCCGACCCAGACCAGCGCATTTGCTGGCTAACGCCCCATTCCGCAAGCTGTGGACGGCCATGTCGGCGTGCAGCCTGGGTGACTGGCTGACCATCCTGGCGCTGACCGCCGTCGCGGGAAACCTCCACCAGAGCGACCCGCGCGTGCAGACGCTGGCCATCGGCGGCGTCTTCGTCGCCAAGATCTTGCCGGCGATCCTGCTCGGACCGCTGGCAGGCGCGCTCGCCGGCCGCTTCGACCGCCGGATGACCATGGCGGCGGCCGGCCTCGCGAGGTTCGCGGTGGTGCTGTCGGCCGTGTTCGTCGGCGGCTACCAGTGGCTGATCATCACGATGGTCCTCGTGGAGTGCGTCAGCCTGCTCTGGACGCCGGCCAAGGACGCGACGGTGGCCAACCTGGTGCCCAGGGAGCGGCTGGAGCAGGCCAACCGGCTCGACCTGCTGGCGTCCTACGGCACCGCGCCGCCGGCCGCCCTGCTGTTCGCCGTGCTGTCGGTCGTCGCCGGCCTGCTGCGTACCGTGAGCCCGTTCTCGCCCGCGACGGAGACGGCCGGGCCGGCGCTGATCATCGCGGCCGCCGCCTACCTCGTGTCCGCTGCGCTCAGTTTCACCCTCCACGACATCCCCCGGCGTACCGGGGCGATCCCGGCGCCGTCGGTGCTCAAGCAGATCGTCGAGGGCCGCCGGTCGGTCGGCGGGAACCGGCTGGTCCGCGGGCTGATCATCGGCATGCTCGGCGCCTTCGCCGCCGGTGGCGCCGTGGCGGTCCTGGCGAAGCTGTATGTCAGCAGCCAGCTAGATGGCGGCGACGCGGCGTACGGCATGGTGTTCTGCGCGGTCTTCACCGGCGTCGCGCTCGGCATGTTCTTCGGGCCGAGGCTGCTGGCGGGGCTGTCGCGGCGGCGGCTGTTCGGGCTGTCGATCGTGGTCGCGGGCCTGGCGCTCGTGGCGATCGCGCTCATCCACAACCTGGTGATCGTGGTCATGCTGACCGGGCTGCTGGGCGCGTGCGCGGGCATCTCGTGGATCATCGGCCACACGCTGATCGAGCTGGAGGCGGAAGACGCGCTGCGCGGGCGCATCCTGCCGTTCCTGCGGGCGGCGGCGCGGGTGACGTTGCTGCTGGTGGTCCTGGTGGGCGGAGCGCTGGCGGCGGTGTTCGGGGTGCACGAGCTCCCCTTCGCCGGGTACGACTACAACTTCGACGGCGTCAACCTGGTCCTGGTCGTCGTCGGCGTACTGGTCGCCGTCGTCGGGGTCCTGAGCTTCCGCCACCTGGACGACAGGAAGGGCGTCCGGCTGTCGGAGGACCTGGTCGCCGCGGTGCGCGGTGAGCGGTACGCGCCCGGTGCCGACGAGGAGACCCCCGGGCTGTTCCTCGCCTTCGAAGGCGGGGAGGGCTCCGGCAAGACCACGCAGTCCCGGCTCGTCGCGATCTGGCTGCGCGACCAGGGCTACGACGTCGTCCAGACCCGCGAGCCCGGATCCACCAAGGTCGGCATGCGGCTGCGGGCCATCCTGCTCGACGCGGCCGAGCGCGGACTGTCGGCGCGCTCGGAGGCGCTGCTGTACGCCGCCGACCGGGCCGAGCACGTCGAGAAGGTGATCCGTCCGGCGTTGGAGCGGGGCGCTGTGGTGGTCACCGACCGCTACGTCGACTCGTCGCTGGCCTACCAGGGCGCGGGGCGGGAACTCGACCCGGCCGACGTCTCCAGGGTCAACGCCTGGGCGACCGGCGGGCTGGTGCCGCACCTGACCGTGCTGATCGACACGCCGCCGGAGATCGGGCTGACCCGGCTGGGCGGGGCGGCCGACCGGATCGAGTCGGAGCCGCTGGAGTTCCACGAGCGGGTGCGCAAGGAGTTCCGCGCGCTGGCCTCGGCCGCGCCCGAGCGCTACCTGGTCGTCGACGGCACGTTGCGGCCCGAGGAGATCACCCGTTCGATCCAGGACCGGGTGCGGGAGATCCTGCCCGATCCGGTGCCGCAGGAGTCAGAAGACAACACGGGCACGATGCCTGCCATCCGCGACTAACCTTGCTTCCGTGGGCGTCTTCGATGACCTTGTCGGCCAGGACCAGGCGGTAGCCGTACTTTCGCGTGCCGCTGCGGCCGCGCACGAGGTCGTCGGCGGCGGGCGGGGCGCGGGCATGACGCACGCGTGGTTGTTCACCGGCCCGCCGGGCTCCGGGCGCGAGGAGGCCGCGCGGGCCTTCGCCGCCGCGCTGCTCTGCCCGGACGGCGGATGCGGCCACTGCGACCAGTGCCATCAGGTGATGATCGGGTCGCATCCCGACCTCGAATCGGTCCGCCCGCAAGGGCTGTCCTACGGCGTGAAGCAGACCCGCGAACTCATCCTGCGGGCCGCGGGCGCGCCGACGCAGGGGCGGTGGCGGGTGATCCTCTTCGAGGATGCCGACCGGGCCACGGAATCGGCCCAGAACGCGGTGCTGAAGGCCATCGAGGAGCCGCCGCCGCGTACCGTGTGGCTGCTGTGCTCTCCCGCGCCGGACGACATGATGATCACCATCAGGTCGCGCTGCCGGGTGATCACGCTGACCACGCCGGGTACGGAGGCGGTCGCGCACGTGCTGGCGACGCGCGACAGCGTGCCGCCGCCGATGGCGCAGTTCGCGGCGCGGGCCTCGCAGGGGCACATCAGCCGGGCGCGGTCGCTGGCGCTGGATGAGGGGGCGCGGTCGCGGCGGGAGGCGGTGCTGGCGATTCCCCGGTCGCTGACGGGGGTCGGGGAGTGCATCACCGCTGCGGAACGCCTGGTCAAGGCGGCCGAGGAGGAGGCCGCCGCGGCCACGGCGGCGCTCAATGAGACGGAGACGTCCGAACTGCGCAAGTTGTATGGCGAGGGGTCGACGGGGAAAGGGCTCAATCGCGGGCTGGTGCGTGGGGGCGCGGGGGCGCTGAAGGAGCTGGAAGACCGGCAGAAGTCACGGGCTACGCGGATCAAGCGGGACTCGCTGGACTCGGCTTTGCTGGAGCTGGTGTCGTTTTACCGGGACGTGCTGGCGATGCAGTTCGGGGCGGGGGTGGAACTGGCCAACGACGACCTGCGGTTTGACCTGGATCAGGTGGCTCGGGGGGGTACACCGGAGGAGACGTTGCGGCGGATCGAGGCGATCATGGTGTGCCGGGAGCGCCTGGAGGCCAGCGTCAACCCACAGATCGCGGTGGAAGCGCTGATGCTGTCCCTGCGCGGCTGAGCGCGTCCCTCGCTTTTCTTCTTCTGGTCTGTTCTTTCTGCGGGGTCTTTTGCCGCTTCTCTCGCCTTTTCCGTTACGGCAAGCCGCCCCCACGCCACCCGCCGACGTTGGCGGGCGTGTCGTGGGGGTCGCTTCTCACGTCGGACGTGGCGAGCGCCGTCACGGCCCGCGTGAACCAGCTGCTGCCGCTGAAGATCTGTGGTCTCACGGACTGCCACTTCGAGGACCAGATGACGGCCTGGCAGGTCGCCCTGCGGCTCGGCGATCTCAAGGGGAAGAGTGCCGAGGACATGAACGCGTCGATCCGGGTCCTGCTCCACCCGGATGCCGACCGGCGGCGGGTTCTTGAAGCGATCTTCCCGCTGGCCGGGGTGGAAAGGGTGGTCGACCATCGCTGTCTGATCACGATTTCCTGCTGATCTCGGTTCCACGACTCTTGAGCCGGGCCGGGAAAGTAGTGCTAGTGACTCTCACGTTTGGGCGGTCCGCACACGTAGTGTGGCAATGGTAGGCACCCCCGAGGCCGTCAGGAGGCGAGCTCTAGCCCATGGGAATGATCATGGCCGTGAGCTTTACACGCTACGGGAGGCTCTACTACCTCGATCCGGGCGGGCACAGTCCCAAGGTCGGTGACAAGGTTCTGGTGCCGACCGACTCGGGTCCCGAGGTCGCGGAGTGCGTGTGGGCTCCGCAGTACTCGAGTGAGGACATCGACGGGCTGCCCGTGTGCGAAGGCGTCGCCGGCGACGAGCACCTGGCCCGCGACGAGAGCAACAAGCGACGCCGCGCGGAAGCCCGCAGCGTCTCCAAGCGCCTGATCAAACGCCACAGCCTGCCCATGAAGGTGGTCGGCGTCGACTATCTGGACAAGGACAACGTCTACACCGTCTACTTCTCCGCGCCGCACCGGGTCGACTTCCGGGCGCTGGTCCGCGACCTGGCCCGTAACCTCCGTGCCCGGGTGGAACTCCGCCAGATCGGTCCCCGCGACGAAGCCCGTCTCCAGGGCGGCATCGGCCCGTGCGGCCGTGACCTGTGCTGCGCGACCTTCCTCAAGGACTTCGAACCGGTGTCGGTCCGCATGGCCAAGGACCAGGACCTGCCGGTCAACCCGCTGCGTATCGCGGGGGCGTGCGGGCGGCTCATGTGCTGCCTCAAGTACGAGCATCCGCTGTACGTCGAGACGCGCTACCGAATGCCGAAAGCGGGAAGCCGGGTGGCCACACCTCAGGGCGACGGCACGGTGATGGGCCACAACGTCCCGTCGGACACCGTGCTGGTCCGGCTGGACGACGGGGGCCGCCGCTGCGCCTGCCCGTCGGCGTCGGTGTGTTCGCCCCGCCAGCAACACGAAAAGCAGTACGGCCCCGAGGGGGCCAATCCCGACGGCACCTCGAACCCCGCCTGAATCTGGGCTGCGGGGGTTGTACGGCGCGAGCGCCTGATCCCAGAGCCTGTGGAAACTCGTGTGACGCGCGGGAACTTCCAGGCGGTGGAGAAACACGGCGCTTGGGGCAAGTGTCGCGTCGGGTGGGCGAGCTTTCGCGCGGCCGGAGACGTGGGAGGGCGTCCTTCGGCGGGTGAGTTGCCCTGACTCCGCGGTCGGCGTTCGCCCGGCAGCACTGTGGACGGCCCGCGCACCCCGTCACAAGGTCGGTCGGGCCACACTGAACGGTGTAGTTGACACTTTATACTGAACGGTTTAGTTTCGAGTGGAGATCCTAAATCGGAGGTTGTCATGGAGTTCGGCTTCTCCCTTGTCCCCACACCTGACATAGCCGCCCATCGCGAACTGGTCACCGTTGCCGAGGAGACCGGCCTTGACCTGGTCGGCGTACAGGATCATCCCTATGCCCCCTCCCAAGTTGACGCCTTCGCCCTGATCGGCACCTTGCTGGAGCACACGGAGCGGATCCGGTTCTTCCCTGATGTCGCCAGTCTGCCGTTGCGTCTGCCGGCCGTACTCGCCAATACTGCGGCAACTCTGGATCTGGCGTCCGGTGGGCGGTTTGAGCTGGGTATCGGTGCGGGCGGCTACTGGCGGGCGATCGCCAGCATGGGCGTGCCCGAGCTCAAGCCCGCGGTGGCCCTCGACGCGCTCGGCGAGGCGATGGAGATCATGCGCGCGCTGTGGAGCCCGGACCAGCCCACGGTACGGCTGCGCGGCGAGCACCACACGGTCAACGGCGTGCATGCCGGGCCACCGCCGGCCCACCCGATCAACATCTGGGTCGGCGCGCAGGGGCCGCGGGCGCTGCGGTTCACCGGCCGGCTGGCCGACGGGTGGGCCGCGCCGATCCCGTCGTATCTGCCGTACGAGTCCTGGCCAGAGGCGAACTCCCTCATCGACCAGGCGGCGCGCGCCGAAGGCCGCGACCCGGCCGCCGTCATGCGGATGGCGCAGATCGTCGGCACCATCACCTCCGTTCCGGGCGAACTACCCGAACACGGCTCCGATCCGGTACGCGGCACGCCTGGCCAATGGGCCGAATTCCTGGCGAAGCTCGCCATCGACCAGCCCTTCACCACGTTCATCTTCTGGCCGGAGCAGCAGTCGGCCGAGCAGGTGGTGCGCTTCGCGACCGAGGTCGTCCCGCTGGTCAAGGAGAGGACACCAAACGGTGTAGTTTACGCGCATGAACGTTGACGAATTCGGCCTCCCGATCATCCCCGATGCGGTCAACGTCTCGCAGCGCAAGCGCGAAGCGATCATCGACGCGGCCAAGGCCGAGTTCCTCAAAGAGGGATATACGGCCGCATCGGTGGATGCCATCGCCTCCCGGGCCGGGGTGTCCAAACCCACGATCTACAAGCATTTCGGCAACAAGGAGCGGCTCTTCCTGGCGGTGATCGGGGGGATTCTGCCGCAGACGTACGCGCATCTGGAGCCCTGCAAGTCGAAGATCGCTCAGGCGGACGACCTGCGGACGGCCCTCATCAGCCTGATGACCGAATGGGCGGAGATCCTCCTACGTCCCGACATCATGGCCCTTCGTCGGCTGGTCATCGGGGAGATCGACCGCTTTCCGCAGCTCGGCAAGGCGTGGTACCGCATCAGCGACAAGATGAACAACGAGCCGCTCGTCGAGGCGTTCGAGATCCTGCATGAGCGCGGGCGGATCAGCGTGCCCGACCCGGTCCTCGCCGTGCGGCAGCTGGTGGCGGCCACGATCGGCGTACCGCAGCTGGTCCGCACCTTCGACGCCGACGCCGAGGTCGACCTCAGGGAGATCATCACCTCGGGCGTCGACCTCTTCCTCGCCCGCTACCGCGCGGCCTAGGGGTGGTTCGCGCAAGGCACCCCGTGGTCGCCTTCTACTCGGCGTAGCATGGCGACAGTGTGGTGCCGAGCCCTCCTAGCCGCCCTGATCCTGCTGACCTCCGGCTGCGCGAGCGCCCGACTCCCCGCCCCCGAGGCCCTGACCTGGTCCGGCTGCGGTGACGACTTCGAGTGCGCCCGCCTCCGCGTCCCCCTGGACCACGCCCAACCGGCCGGCGAACAGATCGAGATCAGCGTGATCCGCCTCCCCGCCACCGGCGACCGCATCGGTTCCCTGCTGATCAACCCGGGCGGCCCCGGCGGCTCCGGCATCGACTACGCCCGCGCCGCCCCCGCCATGCTCAGCCAGGACATCCGCGCCCGGTTCGACATCGTCGGCTTCGACCCAAGAGGCGTAGGCGCATCAACCCCCATCAAATGCCTCACCGACGATCAGCTGTCCGCGTTCATCGCCCTGGACAGCACTCCCGACACCCAACCCGAGCAATCCGCCCTGGAACAGGCCTCGAAGGACTTCGCCAAGGCCTGCCAGGCAAGCTCCGCGAAGCTCCTCCCGCACGTCAGCACCACGAACGCCGCCCGGGACATGGACCTCCTCCGAGCCGCCTTGGGCGACGAAAAGCTCACCTACCTCGGCAAGTCATACGGAACCCTCCTGGGAGCGACATACGCCCACCTGTTCCCCGGCAAGGTACGCGCCCTGGTCCTCGACGGCGCCATGAACCCGGCGATCACCCGCCAACGCCTCAACCTCGACCAGGCCAAGGGCTTCGAAACCGCCTTCCGCGCCTACGCCAAGGACTGCCTGACCTCCCGATCCTGCCCCCTCACCTCAAAGACCCCAGAACACGCCTTGGCTGAGATGTCAGACCTGCTCCGCCGTACCGACAAAGACCCCTTGACCAGCGAAACCGGCCGCCCAGTAACAGAAGCCCTGGCAACCCTGGGAGCCCTGACCCCGCTCTACGACCGGAACACCTGGCCAGCCCTGTCCGAATCCTTGGCCGAAGCCCAGAAGGGCAACGGCACCCTGCTCCTGTCCTCTGCCGACCAGTTGGTAGGTCGCGCCGACGACGGCACCTACTCCAACCAGACCGAATCCGGAATGGCCATAACCTGCGCCGACACCCCAACCCCACCCGGCACCTCAGCCCTGGCCCAAGCCGCCACAACCGCCGCAAAAGCCGCCCCGGTCTTCGGCTCCTACGTCATGTGGAGCATCCTCCCCTGCGCCTTCTGGCCCCCAGCCCCAGAGCCCCCCGCAACCCTGCGCGCCCCCGGCGCCGCCCCCATCCTGGTCCTCGGCACCCGCCGCGACCCCGCAACCCCGTATCACTGGTCACAATCCCTAGCCGACCAACTCGAATCCGGCACCCTCCTCACCTACGAAGGCGACGGCCACACCGCCTACGGCAGTGGCTCCACCTGCATCGACACCCACGTGGACCACTACCTCATCACCCGCACCACCCCCGCCGACGGCACCCGCTGCTGATCGACGGGAGCGAGAAGTGCCGCACCTCCTGTAGACTTCATCACGCTGTACGGCAGTGCCGCCTTAGCTCAGTCGGCCAGAGCACTTCACTCGTAATGAAGGGGTCTCGGGTTCGAATCCCGAAGGCGGCTCCGCAGAAAAAGGGCCCTTCCGGATGATCCGGGAGGGCCCTTTTCGATCTTGTGCAGATACGAGGACAGCCGCTTGTTCAGGCGCTTGAGGCCTTGCGCGTCTCGGGGGACGACACCGGCGTGTAGACGTTCATCGTGGCCACTAGCTGGAAGTGGCGGAGGATGCTCATCGTCACGCGGGCTGAGCCTGGAGCGAGGCGCGGGGTTCGGCGGGTGTCGTGAACGCGGATACGTGGGACGTCGGCGTTTCGGCAGTGCATGTCGAACGAGAGGTTGAGGGTGCGTGGCTCGATCGGGGTGCCGTGCTTGGTAGTGAACACCAGATCGTTTTCGTGCCAGTCATCGCCCGCGGACTCCTGGTGTGGATGGTGTTTGCGGAGTGGCTGGAGTGGAATCTGATCACCCTGCACTCCATGACCCAGGCAGGCCCAGCAGACCGGCTCCTCCGCATCAAGTCCGGGCCGTGACTGCAGGACAACTCGTGACCGAGGAAGGCCACTGGCGGACGTACGCGCAGCCGGCCTTGACACTCCGTCCCCGGCCCGTCTGCTGCTATGCGGTGTGTGGCTTCTCCATTGATCTGTCGGGTGCTGGCAGCGTTGACCTGCGGTTCGCGAGTTGTACGCAATCCGGAGACAGGGACTGACGACCTCCGGTCAGGAGCGTCCCGTTCCGAGGAGGCACCTGCGGATCGCAGGTGTCCCGAACAGCACGCCCATGACGACGGTCCACGCCAACAGCATGGTGGCCGGGTCCCCGGCCACCGGCAATGTGAACAGGAGCACACCCCAGACCGCGACGGCGGCGATGAACACAGTGACGACGATGCGGAGTGCGCGCATACGTTTCAGCCTACCCGCGCAGCACCTCGGCCACCGGCGATGCAGCGGCACCGGCAAACACCACGCGGGTTGTCGGCACGTCGGTTCTCACGCGATCATCCTCGCCACATCGGATGAGAACTCGTTACTTCGGATGAGAACCCACACGGTGGGTTGACGGCGTGCGAGGCGATCAGAGCGCGAGAGCCATTTTCTGATGGATGTCAATAGCGCAATCATTTAATTTCGCTCCAGATCATTTTAGGCGTTGGATCGATGTCCGTGATCTGCGGGAAGGTGAAGTACCGGTTGCGTGTCCTCAGCGAATGGTCGAAGGCCGCGAGGCGCTACGTCTTATAGACCTTTACCCACTCTTACTTGACGATCTCCAGTCGTAGGGTGCCTACTGGAAAAGAGAACAGTCCTGTGTATCGAGCAGATCGATCGCACCAGTCGAAGACCATGCAAATCTATTCAAGGCCTCTTTCTCTGGAGGTGCGATGGAATAATGCCCTGCGTTGCATCGGCAGATATGATCAACTTCGGGGGAGGAAACCATGGGCGCCGTTGCATGTCTTCAGCGATCAACTGCTGCCTACGTGGTCGTCGTTGCGCTCCTACCCTCACCGGTCGCCGCCGTGGAGGATGCCGAGAGAGAGGCGTCGATTGCTGCGTGTAATTCCGCACTCGTGGCACCTCCAGGAAGCCTGGTCGGGGACTACTGGCGCTCAAAGGGTGGGGAACGCAGCATCTACGGTTGCCCGACTACTCGGGAGACGGGGTTTCCGGACAAGCGCGGTTCAATTCAGCGGTTCAAGAACGGCCAGATCGCCTGGTCGCCAAATATGGGCGGGGGCAACTTGCTTCGCGTCTATCAAAAGAACTGAAAGATTAACCTCCGATGGGGTCCGACTTCCCGCGACTGGGACTTCTTTCACGTGCGATGGAACATTAACGCCGATCCGAATCCGGCGCATGAGGTGCAGCTGCGGGTAAAGCGAGAGACGCCGTGGACTGGGGGGTACTCCTTCAACCCCTATCCAAATGTTTCACACCAAGGTGACCGATACGATGTATTCAATTTTTCGTTCCAGGGCTGTGATCGAGGAGTGTTCAGTTCCGATTGTGGCCCTTGGAGCAACGTCAATATCCATACTGTATGGCGCAGTTGACGGATCCGCATACGCCAGGGTCGTGACGATCGTTCACTTCGCCGCTCGCCGTATTCGGCGCCGACGCATCCGCGCCACCGTCCGCAGACCCCTGACCGCAGTCCCGATCTGCCATGCAGGGTGATTGCCCTACCTGAAAAGCGGACCGTCATGCTCGGGGGCTTTCGCCAATGCTCTGTCCGTGGCTTGGCTTGTGACGGATTCGCCAGCGATAGACGACACCTTCGACGGTGATGAGCCTAGAGCCCTTCTTTGGTATGGCCACAAGCGCCTCCGGTCATGATCTGGTCCGCAGAAGGCCACAAGGCAGCCGAGAGCGACGAAA
Organism: Nonomuraea sp. NPDC059007; assembly: GCF_042740555.1. Taxonomy (NCBI): domain Bacteria; kingdom Bacillati; phylum Actinomycetota; class Actinomycetes; order Streptosporangiales; family Streptosporangiaceae; genus Nonomuraea; species Nonomuraea sp. NPDC059007. Next base: position 29,215 of record NZ_JBHYJD010000042.1, read on the forward strand.
GCTCCGTTGCCGCCTCCGTTCAGGCCTGTTGGATTCGGACCATGTTGCCTGAGGGGTCGCGGAAGGCGGAGTCGCGTGGGCCCCAGGGGCGGTCGATGGGTTCCTGGAGTACTTCGGCGCCGTATGCCCTTATCTTCTCGAAGGTGGCGTCCAGGTCGTCGGTGCTGAAGACGATCATGGGCAGGATGCCCTTGACCAGCAACTCCTGCAGGGCGTCGCCGTCGGCTTGGGAACGGCCGGCGTGTGGCTGGGACAATACGAACTCTAGGCCGGGCTGTTTCACGCTGCCGAGGGTTACCCAGCGGGAGACGTCCGAGCCGACGTCGTTGCGCACTTCCAAGCCGAGCGCGTCGCGGTAGAAGGCGAGCGATTCGTCCAGGTCGTTGACGGTGATGTGGCAGTACTGAAGTGCGAGGTTCATGCCGTTGACGCTAAGTGGCGCGGGTCGCTGGTCGCTTCTTCGTTTCTGCTCAGACCGCCTCTGGGTTGAGGCGGGTGATCAGGTTTCGGCGTACGGCGGGCCACTCGGGAGCTATTACCGAGAACATCGCCGAGTCCCGCAACCGCCCTTCTTCTCCGGGGGCCCAGGAGAGGGACCAGCTCCGCAGTACACCCTCGAAGGTCGCGCCGAGTCGTTCGAGGGCACGGCGGGAGCGCTCGTTACGGGCGTCCGTTTTGAGGTCGACGCGCTCCACGCCCAGCACGTTGAAGGCGTGGTCGAGCATCAGGAGCTTGGCCTCGGAGTTGATGCCGCTGCCCTGGGCGGAGGCGGACAGCCAGGTGAAGCCGATCTCGATGGCGCGCAGGTCCGCGCGGCCGGGCCAGGTGCGCGGGTCCCAGAAGCCGGTGCAGCCTACGGCCGTGCCGTCTTGGGTGCGTACCTGGGCGAACGGGGTCAGGCCTGGGCGGGTCAGCTGGGCGGAGATGTACGACTCGACCTCGTGGGCCCGGGGGACCATGGTGTACGCGTAGGACGAGCGGTCCTCCTCGGCGGCTTTCGCCAGGTCGGGGGCGTGGCCGAGGGTGAGGGGCTCTAGCCTGACGAGGGTGCCGTGCAGCGTGACCATTCGGCGATCATGCCGGACGGCGGCCGATACTTAAAGGAGAATTAAGCACACTTAAGGTCGAACTTCGGGTCTCGACTCGACCGCCGTAACGTGTCAATCTCGGGTCTGAGATGAAAAGAGCATTCGCCCTGGGGCTTCTGTTACTGGCGGCCGCCTGCGCCGCGCCCGAGACCGAGGCGCCGGCCAACTCCGAGGACGTCATGTTCCTGCAGATGATGATCCCGCATCATCGGCAGGGCATCGAGATCGTCAAGCAGGCTCGGGCCAAGCCCGTCCAGGACCAGCTCAAGGTGATGGCGATGGCGATCGAGTCCACGCAAGGGGACGAGGTCAAGAAGATGATGGAGTGGTTACGCTCCTGGGATCAGCCGACCGTCGCGCCTTCCAGTGCCCACGACCATCATGGCGGGATGCCGGAGACGGACCGGGAGAAGATCGAGCGGCTGGCGAAGTCGAAGAACTTCGAGCCTGACTTCCTCAACCTGCTGATCGCGCACCAGGATGACGCCATCCAGATGGCGAAGATTGAGACGATGAACGGGATAAATCCGGACGTGAAGCAGTGGGCTGACCAGATCAGCAAGTCACGTAAGGCCCAGATCGACCAGATGATGGCCCTGCTCAAGAAGAAGCCGTAGAGGCGCTTCGGGGGGAGCGGGAGGAAAGCCGTGGGGGCGGGGTCAGGGAGAGGCCGTGGGTAGGTTTGTGGTGAAGTCGGTGACGGTCTTTTCGTAGGCTTCCGGGTCGACGTTCCATGATCCGACGTGCCCACCCCCCTGTGTACGCACCACGTTCACCAAATCCGACCGAACCCGTGCAAACTCCAACGCCGGCCCAGGCGGCACCCCGGTGTCGGAGTCGTCCACGAACAGCAGGACCGGCATCCTGAACTCCTGGGCATGCGCCACATGATCCAGCTCAGCCAGCGAGATCCCGGTCCGCCGCTCGATCACGAACCGGCCCACCGACGCCAGCCACAACGGCACACCCTGCTCACGCGCCCCCGCCTCGATCGGCCCCTTCCAGTCCATGACCGGACTGTCCAGGACGATCCCCCTGATCGGCTCCTTGGGGAGCTTCCGGGCAGCCATCGCGACGATCCCGCCGCCCATCGAGTACCCGTAGAGCACCACCCCGCTCGCCCCCTGCGAACGCGCGTAGGAGATGGCGGCCGCCACCTCCTTCCATTCAGAGGCGCCCAGGTGGAACTTCCCGTCGGGCCCGGCCGGCGCCCCGGTGTCGTTGCGGTAGCTGATCCCCAGCACCGGCATCCCCAGCCTGTGGAAGGCGGGGGTGATCCGCAGCGCCTCGCCGGCGTTCGCGTTGCGCCCGTGCACCGCGATCACCCACGTCTTCGCCTTGCCCTCCGTCTGCCACGCCGGGAACTCGCCCAGTTCCGAGCGGATTTTCACGCTTTTGTACGGCAGGCCGAGCGCCGACCCGGGATCCTCGTTTCCCCACATCCACCGGTCGAGGTAGCCGCGGACCCCGGGTTTCAGCTCGCCCCGCCGTACCTTGAGGACCTCGCGCGTCACCGTCCCGGGACCGGTGGAGATCACCTTGCCCAGCGTGGCGTTGCCGTCCTTCCACGTCAGCCCGTAGGTGCCGGGGGCGGCCGTGTCGCCGCCGCCCTTGAGCGTGACCTGGTCGCCGGTGGCCTCGGTGACCTCGAGCGGGTAGGAGTTCTGGCCGCCCGACGGGTCGATGACCATGCCGGAGTAGTACCAGCCGGCCGCGCCCACTCCGGCCGTGCCGAGTGCCAGGAGGACGGGCACCGTCCACGCCAGAAACCTTTTCATGGCGTGCAAAATACTCCGAAAGCACGCGTAGACGCAGTGCACATAAGGTGATTAGATGACTTGATATGTCGGCCGAAGTCACCCGTCCCACGCTCTCCGACGCGCTTACCGAGCGCATGCTGGAGCTCATCCGCACCGGAGGTCACCGTCCGGGCGACCGGCTGCCCTCGACCAGGGAACTGTCCCAGCGCTTCGCTGTCACCACCCCGACGCTCCGCGAGGCGCTGCGCAGGCTCGAAGCCACCGGCGCGATCGAGATGCGCCACGGCTCCGGCATATACGTCGGCTCCGCCATCGAACGTCTTGTCATGCCCAACCCCAACATGCGCGAGATGCGCGGCGCTCAGCTCGTCGAGCTGCTCGGCGCCCGCATCGTCATCGAGCCGCCGCTGGCGGCCATGGCCGCGCAGCACGCCACCGCCGAGGGCATCGCCGCACTGCGCACGATGCTCGACGAGGCGGCGCTCCACCTGCGCGGCGAGGACGCCGAACTGCACGACGCCAACATGACCTTCCACCGGGCCACCGCCCGGCTGGCCGGCAACGGCGTCCTGCACGAGATCGTCGACTCGCTGCTGACCGTGCACGCCAACGAGCAGCGGGAGATCCTGCAGATCTTCGATGACCGGCGGCGTGACTACGACGAACACCTGGCGATCCTCGAAGCGATCGAGGCAGGTGACCCCCAGGCCGCTGAGCGGCTGATGAAGGCCCATCTCGCGGACGTGAAGAGCGTCGTCGAGCTGAGGCTGCACCATCCCCCCATGGAGTAAGGAGTCCGGCATGCGCACTCTGGCCGCGCTCGGATTGGCCGCCACCCTGACGCTGGCGGCCTGCGGTGGCAACGACGCCGCAGCACCGCAGAAGAAGAGCGAGCTGTCGCTCTACAACGACAAAGGCGCCTGGAGCAAGTATTTCGACGGCATGGGCGCCCTGTCCAAGCAGCAGATCAGCCTGTCGATGAAGCCGGTGGGTTACACCGACTCGGCGCAGTACCAGGCGTTCATCAAGGCCTCGTTCCGCACCGACGTGAAGCCCGACCTGTTCACCTGGCAGACCGGGGGGATGCTCGAAGAGATCGTCAAGCAGAAGCAGGTCGCCGACACCACCGCCGTCTGGCAGGAGGCGATCAAGGCGGGTGACCTCCCGCAGGATCTCGCGCCCTACTACACGGTCGGCGGCAAGCAGTACTGCGTCCCGCTCAACGTCGCCTACTGGGGCATGTTCTACAACATGCCGGTCTTCGAGAAGCACGGCGTCAAGCCGCCGACCACCTGGGAAGAGCTGATCAAGGCCGCGGACACGCTGAAGAAGGCCGGGGTCACGCCCTTCTACCACACCAGCGTGTTGTTCTCCTTCGTCTGGTTCGAGCAGCTCATGGCAGGAATGGACCCCGACCTGTACGACCGGTTGTCCACCGGCAAGGCCAAGTACACCGACCCGGGCGTGGTCGCGGTGATGGACAAGTGGAAGGAACTCATCGACGCCGGATACTTCGTGAACGCCGGTGACAAGACCGACCCGGCGGACCTGCTGAAGACCGGCAAGACCGCCATGGTCTCCTTCGGCACGTTCTTCAACACGAGCATGACCACCCGCAGCATGGCGCCCGGCAAGGACTACGGCTTCTTCGTCATCCCGAACGTCAACACGTCCCTGCCCAAGACCTCGGTCATCTTCGAGAGCGGCCCGCTCTGCGCGCTGGACAAGGCCGCCGACCCCGAGGCCTCGATGAAGTACCTCAAGTGGTGGACGAGCGCCGGGGCCCAGGAGAAGTGGGCGAGCAGCAGGGGCGACGTCAGCGCCAACCCCAAGGTCACGGTCAAGGACGAAGCGCTCAACGCGATCACGAAGGACGCGGGCAGCGGCAAGTACCGCCTGGTCAACCGCTACTTCGAGGCGACGCCGCCGCCGATCCTGTCGGCCGCGCTCGACGGCTTCGGCAAGTTCGTCTCCGACACCAGCACCACCAAGGAGGTGCTGGAGACGATTCAGAAGGCCGCCGACGAGTACTGGAGCACGCACCAGTGAGAAACGCCCCCATCCTCGGGCGGTTCAGGGGCGGGTACGTGGCCCCGGCGGTCCTCCTGGTCGCCGGGCTCCTGTACGCGCCGTTCCTGTGGACGGCCTACCTCAGCCTCACCGCCTACGACGGCCTGGCCGACCCCGAGTTCGTCGGGCTGCGCAACTTCACCCGGCTCTTCGACGACCCGGCGCTGCTCACCTCGACCAGGAACACGCTGATCTGGGTGGTCGGCACGATGGTGCTCCCGGTCGGGCTGGGCCTGCTGGTGGCGGTGCTGTCCTACGACATCAAGGGCGGGGCCTGGTTCCGGGTGCCGTTCATGCTGCCGTACGCGCTGAGCGGCGCCGGGCTCGGCATGGTCTGGAGCCCGATCCTGTCCCACGACGGCATCGCGAACCTGCTGCTCGGCACCGACACCGCGTACATGCAGGAGGCGCCGCACAACACGGTCGCGATGCTGCTGGTGTGGACGTGGCAGCAACTCGGCGTGAACACGCTGTTGTTCGTGGTCGGCCTGCAGTCGATCCCCAAGGCGCCGATCGAGGCGGCCAGGCTCGACGGGGCGTCGGGCTGGTCGTTGTTCCGGCATGTCATCTGGCCGCTGATGCGCCCGCTGACCGCGGTCGTGGTGGGGCTGGCGCTGGTGGCGGGGCTGAAGACGTTCGACATCGTCTGGGCGATGACGCAGGGCGGGCCCGGACGCAACTCCGAGACGCTGGCGGTGATGATGTACCGCGAGACGTTCGTCGCCACCAAGTACGGCTACGGCTCCGCGGTCGCGGTGCTGCTGACCGTGGTGGCCGGACTGGCCTCCTGGCTCTACCTGAGGAGGCAGGTGCGATGATTCGCCGTCTCGTGCTGGTGGTGCTCGGGCTGATCTGGCTCGGTCCCACCTATCTGCTGCTGGTCAACGCCTCGCGTCCGGCCGACGCCTACGACCCGGCCGGCGCGTGGGTCCCGTCGGGCGACTTCGCGCTGTTCCAGAACTTCTCGACCGCGCTGGAGCGGGTCGACCTCGCCCAGAGCCTGGCGAGCACCGCCCTGTACAGCCTGGTCTCGCCCCTGCTCGGCGTGCTCGTCGGCGCCATGGCCGGGTACACGATCGTGGTGCTCAGGCTGCGCTTCGGCTTCCTGTGGTTCATGCTCATCTTCGGCGGCACGATCTTCCCGTCGCAGATGCTGCTGGTGCCGCTGTTCATCGGCTACAGCGAGGCCGGCCTCTACGACGACCGCTTCGGCATGCTGCTCCTCTACACCGCGATCAACGTGCCGCTGGCCGCGTTCGTGCTGCGCAACTTCTACTCGGGCGTGGCCTTCTCCATCTTCGAGGCCGCCAGGATGGACGGCGCCTCGACCCTGCGCATCTTCTTCCGCATCTACCTGCCGCTGTCGACGAGCGCGCTGGCCGCGGTCTTCATCCTTGAGTTCACCTTCATCTGGAACGACCTGATCTTCGGCCTGGTCCTCACCCAGTCCCAGGACGTGCGACCGGTCATGGTCGCGCTCAACGGCCTGATCACCGACGTTTACGCGGGCACGCCCGTCCCCGTCGGCCTGGCCGCGGGCCTGATGGTCTCGCTGCCGACGGTCGCGTTGTTCCTCGCCACCCAGCGCCTCTTCGCCAGAGGCCTTTCTCTAGGGAGTGTGTGATGACGAGCCGGTTGCTGCAGAGGAGCCTCGGTTCCCCGGACTACGACGGGATCAGGCAGGCGCTGCGGCACGACACCTCGACCCCGGTGATCAGTGTGCGCGGCCTGGAGGTACGGCTGGCCGTACTGCCGTTGTTCACCCATGACGGACGCCAGGCGGTCAGGGTGTCGTGCACCGGATTGATCGGCTCCGACCTGGTCGTGTCGCTGAAGGACGTTGATCAAAAGACCGGCGCCGACGTCACCCTGCTGGTGCCCGAGGTGACCGAGCCCAGGACGTTCACGCTGGAGGTGCGCGACGCCGCCGGCGTGATCGGCTCGGCCGAGGTCACGGTGACGCCGCAGCGCAAGTGGAGCGTCTTCGTCGTGCACCACTCCCACCTGGACATCGGCTACACCGACCCGCAGGGCACCGTCCTGCGCCACCATCTGGAATACCTCGACGCGGCGGTACGGCTGGCCGACGAGACCGCCTCGTGGCCGGACGACGCCAAGTTCCGCTGGACGGTCGAGTCGTCGATGCCCGCGGCGAAGTGGCTGGCCGCCCGCCCGGCCGAGCAGGTGGAACGCTTCAACCGGGCGGCCCGCGAGGGGATCATCGAGGTCACCGCGCTGCCGTTCCAGCTGCACACCGAGGCGTGCTCGACCGAGGAGCTCTACCGGCAGCTGCGGCAGGTCTTCGACTTCCCGGTCAAGTCGGCGATGCACACCGACGTGCCGGGCGCCGTGGTCGGGCTCGTGGACGCGCTCAACGCGGCCGGGGTGCGGTATCTGGCCGCGGCGCACAACTGGGCCGGGCGGTCGGTGCCGTATCTGCACGGCGGCGACAAGCTGACCAGGCCGTTCTGGTGGCAGGCGCCGTCGGGGCAGCGGGTGCTGGTGTGGTTCACCGACACGCCGCACGGCATGGCGTACATGGAGGGCAACACGGTCGGGCTGACCGACTCCTACGAGCTGGCCGACGACCTGCTGCCGCGTTACCTGTCGGCTTTGGCCACCCGGGGGTATCCGTATGGGCCGGGGACGTTCGGGTGGCAGGGGCCGGACGCGCCGCGGGAGCCGTACGAGCTGGATGTGCTGCATCTGCGGGTGCAGGGCGCGCACGCCGACAACGCGGGGCCCTCGATCGTCCCGGCGTCGATCGCGCGGCGCTGGAACGAGCAGTGGGCCTGGCCGAGGCTGCGCTCGGCGGTCAACAGCGACTTCTTCGAGCACGTCGAGGAGCGCTACGGCGACCGGCTGGCCGTGCACGAGGGCGACTGGACCGACTGGTGGGCCGACGGGCTCGGCTCCGGCGCCCGGCCGCTGGGTTATGTGCGGCGGGCGCAGTCCTCGCTCAGGGCCGCCGAGACCCTGCACACGCTGGCCGGTGTCGACGCCACCGAGCAGATCTCGCTGGCCTACGACAAGGTGGCGCTGTTCAACGAGCACACCTGGGGCGCGGCCAACCCGTGGGAGGACGCCGAGGAGGCGGGCGACTCGGGCGGGCTGCAGTGGACCAGGAAGTCGGCCGGGGCCTACGACGCCCAGGACGACGCGGCCGACCTGCTGCACGCGGCCGTCCGCCGGTTCGGCGCGGCGCTGAGCGGGGAGGGCGCGGCTTCGTTCGCGGTGTTCAACCCGGGCACGCACGCCAGGACCGACGTGGTGAAGGCGTTCCTGCCGCGCGACCTCGTGCCCATCGAGGCGCCGATCGCGCTGAAGGACGCCAGGACCGGGCAGATCCTGCCCCACCACGAGGAGGTCGTGCTCCCGGAGGACTGGCCGACGCGGCCGATCGGGCGCCACCTGCACGCGGTGGTCCCCGACGTCCCCGGGTACGGCTACGCCCGCGTGGACGTCGTCGCCGCCGAGACGCAGGCTCCTGAGCCGGTCGAGATGGGCCAGGAACCGGTGATCGAGAACGAGTTCTACCGGGTCACCTACGACCTGCGCGAGGGCTACGTCCGTTCGATCTTCGACAAGGTGGCCGGTCGCGAGCTGGTCAACGCCGACGCCGCCGCCGGGTTCGGCCAGTACGTCTACGACCGCTACGCCACCGCCCCGCATTTCAACCACATGTCCGGACACGTGGGCGCGCACGACCGGACGCTGCTCGGCGACCGGGCCATCGCCAGGAACGCCGCCGTGGTCAAGGCGCAGCGCACCGCGGTCAGCGAGAAGCTCGTCGTGGAGCTGCAGGGCAAGGGCGTCGACTGGCTGCGTACCACGATCGAGCTGCACAAGGGCGTGCCCAGGCTCGACCTGACCTACCAGCTCGCCAAGCAGGGAACTCCGGCGAAGGAGGCGGTCTTCCTGGCCTTCCCGTTCGCCGCGGGCGCCCCGGCGGCCTGGGAGCTGACCGGTGGCGTCGGCGGGCCCGGCGTGCCCCGGGTGCCGGGTTCGGCGGAGTACATGCTGCCGATCCGCCACTGGATCGCCTACGAGGACCCCGAGCTGACCATCGCCTGGGCCACGATGGAGGCGCCGCTGGTGCAACTCGGCACCATCCACATGCCGTACGCGCCGTTCCCGCCCACGCTGGAGGAGGAGGCGGGCACTGTCTACTCCTGGGCGCTCAACAACATCTGGGACACCAACTTCCCCGCCCAGCAGCAGGGTGAGACCACGTTCCGCTACGCCGTCACCTCGGAGGCCGGAGCCGAGGCCAGGCGCCTGGGCGCGCGGGCCGCGGCGGGGCTGACCGAGCCGTTCATCGGGGTCCTGACGACCGGCGCGGACACGGCGGCGCACGAGTACGTCCGCGTCGACCACCCGGACGTGCTGGTCACGTCGCTGGGCAGGTCGGCGGACGGCCTGGTGGTGCGCCTGCAGTCGCTGGCGCCGCGGCCGGTGGAGGCGCGCGTGACGCTGCCGGGCCTGCGTGAAGCCCAGGTCAGCTCCGGGCTGCGCACCGACCTGGCGCCCGCGGCGGTCGACGGCGAATCGGTCAAGGTCGTGCTGCCCGCCTGCGGGGTGGCCGCCGTTTGGGGGACTTGTGAAGATCGTTGACATCCGGGCGACAACCGTCGCCGTCCCGTTGGAGGCGCCGCTGCGGCACAGCAACGGCGCCCACTGGGGCCGTTTCGTCCGCACGATCGTCGAGGTCGAAGCGGACAACGGGCTGGTCGGGCTGGGCGAGATGGGCGGCGGCGGCGAGAGCGCGCAGGCCGCGTTCAAGGCGCTGCTGCCCTACCTGACCGGCCACGACCCGTTCCAGCTCGAAGCTCTCCGCTTCAAGATCGCCAATCCCACCGCCTCGCTCTACAACAACCGCACGCAGCTGCTCGCGGCCATCGAGTTCGCCTGCCTCGACCTGGTCGGGCAGCACCTCGGGGCGCCCGTGCACGACCTGCTCGGCGGGCGCGTACGCGACGAGGTGGCCTTCGCCTCCTACCTGTTCTTCCGGTACGCGGCCGAGGGCCACAAGGAGATCAGGACCCCCGACCAACTGGTGGAGCAGGCGCGCGAGCTCAAGCGGGACCACGGCTTCACGGTGCACAAGCTCAAGGGCGGCGTCTTCCCGCCCGGCTACGAGCTGGAGTGCTACCGGGCGCTGGCCGCGGCCTTCCCCGAGGACCGGCTGCGCTACGACCCGAACGCCGTGCTCTCGATGGCCGAGGGCCTGCGGTTCGGCCGGGCCATCGAGGACCTCAACAACGACTACCTGGAGGACCCGGTCTTCGGCCTGGAGGGCCTGCGGCAGGTCCGCGAGCAGGTACGCGTGCCGCTGGCCACCAACACCGTTGTGGTCAACTTCGAGCAGCTCGCCTCGAACGTCATGCGGCGCAGCGCGGACGTGATCCTGCTGGACACGACCTTCTGGGGCGGCATCCGGCCGTGCGTGAAGGCGGCCGGCGTGTGTGAGACGTTCCAGCTCGGCGTGGCGGTGCACTCGTCGGGCGAGCTGGGCATCCAGCTCGCGACCATGCTCCACCTGGGCGCGGTGCTGCCCAACCTCGGGTACGCCGCCGACGCCCACTACCACCAGTTGCGCGACGACGTGATCGAGGGCGGCAAGCTGCCGTACGTGAACGGCGCGATCGCGGTGCCCTCCGGCCCCGGGCTGGGGGTCCGGCTGGACCGCGACAAGGTGGCGCGATACGCCGAGCTCTACCGGGAGACGGGCGGCTATCCGTACGACCGCGATCCTGGCCGTCCGGGGTGGTACGCGCAGGTGCCCAACGAGCGCTTCGCCGACCCTGACATTTCAGTAGAAGTCCAGACATAGTCTCATCCTCATGACGAACACCACTCCCGCTGACAACCTGGTCACCACCCTGCACACCCTCACCTCCGGCCAGCCGTACACGGCCAGGACCGGGACCATGGTGCTGCGGGAGGAGACGTTCACCGACGGCGCCTTCGACGGCCACCAGGCCAAGGCGGAGATGTTCGTCACCGCCTACACGCTCGACGGCGCCGACCCCCTGACGCGCCCCGTCACCTTCGCCTTCAACGGCGGGCCCGGGTCGTCGAGCGTGTGGCTGCATCTCGGGGTGCTCGGCCCCCGCCGGGTGGTCATGGGCGACGCCGGGGCGTTGCTGCCTCCGCCGTACGGGCTGGCCGACAACGCCGAGACGCTGCTCAACGAGAGCGACCTGGTGTTCATCGACCCGGTCTCCACCGGTTTCTCCCGGGCCGCCGAGGGCCACAAGCCCGACGCCTACCACGGCTTCACCGGCGACGTGGAGTCGGTGGGGGAGATCATCCGGCTCTGGACCACCCGCAACGGGCGGTGGATGTCGCCCAAGTTCCTGGCCGGGGAGTCCTACGGCACGCTCAGGGCCGCCGCGCTCGCCGACCACCTGCAGACCCGCTACGGCATGTACCTCAACGGGCTCATGCTGATCTCCTCGGTGCTCGACTTCATCACCGGCGAGTTCAACCCGGGCAACGACCTGGCCTACGCCCTCTACCTGCCCACGTACGCGGCCATCGCGCACTACCACGGCCTGCACGGCGAGCGCCCGCTGGCCGAGGTGCTGCGCGAGGCCGAGGAGTACGCCGCCCGCGACTACCCGTGGGCCCTGGCCCGCGGCAACCGCCTCACCACCGAGGAACGCGCCGCCGCCGTCGCCAAGGTCGCCGCGCTCACCGGCCTCGGCGCGGACTACGTCGACCGGGTCGACCTGCGCCTGGAGCACATCCGCTTCTTCACCGAGCTGCTGCGCTCGCGCCGCCGGATCGTGGGCCGCCTCGACGGCCGCTTCACCGGCTGGGACGAGGACGGCGGCCGCGAGCACTTCGACCGCGACCCCAGCATGAGCGCGATCGTCGGTCCCTACAGCGCCGCGCTCAACCACTACCTGCGTGCCGACCTCGGATACACCAGCGACCTGCCCTACGAGATCCTCACCGGCCGGGTGCAGCCCTGGTCGTACAAGGAGTTCGAGGGCGCCCACGTGCACGCCGCCGACAAGCTGGCGGCGGCCATGCGCGACAACCACCACCTGCGCGTCCACGTGGCCTGCGGGTATCACGACGGCGCCACGCCGTACTTCGCCGCCGAGCATACCTTCGCCCAACTGCGCATCCCGCGGGAGCTGAGCGGCAACGTCGAGTTCAAGTACTACGAGGCCGGCCACATGATGTACGTCCATGAGCCGAGCCGCCTGCGCCAGTCGGCCGACCTGGCCGCCTTCGTCGCGGGCTCACTCCGGTAGCGCCACCGGGACGCCGGACAGCAGGCCGCCGTCCACGCGGTGCTCGGAGCCGGTGATGAACGAGGCCCGATCACTGGCGAGGAACGCGACCAGCTCGGCCACCTCCGCCGGCTGGGCCACCCGGCCCAGCGGGTGGGAGCGGCCCCACTCGGCCACCATCTCCTCCCGCGTGCGCTCGCCCCGCCACAGGTCCGCGGCCCAGCGCAGCATGGGCGTGTCCACCGAGCCGGGGCAGACGACGTTGGCCCTGATGCCGTCGGCGGCGTGGTCGAGCGCCATGGACCTGGTCAGGCCGAGCAGGGCCGCCTTGCTGGTGGAGTAGGCCGCCACCCGCGTCTGCGAGGCGAACGACTGGACGGAGGCGACCACGACGATCGACCCGCCGCCCCGGGCGCGCAGATGCGGGACGGCGGCCTGGCAGGCCAGGTAGACGCCCTTGACGTTGACGTCCATGACCTCGTCCCAGGTCTCCTGCGGGGTGTCCTCGACGGTGCCGTAGCGCTGCACGCCGGCGCAGGTCACCACGATGTCCAGCCCGCCGTGACGGGAGACCGCCAGCTCGGCCAGCTCGCGCATCCGCCCGACGTCGCGCACGTCGGCCGCGATCCCGGTCACCCGCTCGCCCTCCACGGGCACGCCCTCGCCGAGGCCGCAGAAGACCACCGACGCCCCGCCGGCGACCAGCCGGTCGACGACCGCGCGCCCGATGCCCGTGGAGCCACCGGTCACCAGCGCCACCTTGCCGTCGACATCTTTCATGCCAGCACCTCCGCGCGCCATCTCAGCACCTTGCTCTCGTACGGCCCCAGCGCCATCGCCGTGCCGTTGCCCACGGCCGCCGCCAGCCCGTCGGTCGGCATGCCGGCGAACGGTTCGAGCCCGAGCACGTAGGCCCGGCCCCACCAGGGATAGTCCACCGAAGCACCGAACTCCTGCCACATCCACAGATACGGCAGCACCCCGGCATCCCATTCCACCCGCATGCCGATCTCTCCCGAGATCTCATACCAGCCTTCGGTGAAGCCGGTCAGGTACAGCACGTCGCTCGGCGAGCCGGGCTCCTGCACCACGGCGAGATCGGTCGTGCCGCCGGCGCCGTCGGGCACCAGCGGCCAGTCCCAGGGGCCGCCCGACGCGACCCTGCGGCCCGCCGGGTTGATGGCCGTGTCGTGCGGGACCACCTTCACGCCGCCGGGCAGCGTGATCCGGTGGCCGGGCTTGAGGAACGGCGCGCCGTACACGATGTGCTGGCCCCACATGGCGTGCAGGGGCAGGCCGCTGTCGTTGCTCGCCCGGCCCTCGACCTCCAGCGCGGGTGATCCGGCCGCGAGCGTGAGCGTCCTTTCCAGCCGGTACGGCAGGCGCCGGGTGCGCACGCTGAGCCGTACCGAGACCCGCTCGGGTGTGTCGGCCACGACCGCGCACTCCCACGGCAGCCCCGACACCTCGCCGTGCTGGGCCAGGCGGGCGCCCCGGTAGAGGCTGGGCGCGCCGCCGCTGGGGAAGATCTCCTGCCAGCCGCCCTCGTAGTGGTCGATGAACTGGGCCACGTCGTCGGCGGCGCCCTGAAGGTGCGCGGCGGGGGCGCGCAGGCCCTGCGGGGAGAGCCAGACGAAGTCGGTGTCGGTCGGCTTGTGCAGAAACTCGACGACGTCGCCGCTCTTGCCCGGCAGGACGGTGACGCGGAGAAGCTCGTTCTCCAGCGTCACCGCGTCCATGCCGTCAAGGGCGAAGCGACGAAGACGTGCGGACCAGTTACGCCTCAACCGAACCTCACGTCGATGAACCTCGGGCGGTAGATCGACACGTCGCGATAGTGGTCGGTGTTGACGAAGCTGTTGACGTTGTAGGAGACCACGAGGCCGTCACCGGCCGCGGCGGGGTGGGCGTGGGCGTTGTAGGTAAAGATGTTCCCGTTGGTCTCGGGGGTCGTGTAGAGGAGCTGCTTGCCGGTGAACGGTCCGGTCGGCGAGCAGGACGAGTAGGCCACGATCTTGGCGCTCAGCGCCTCGGTCGTGTCGTGGGTGATCAGGACGTAGCCGTCGCCGACCTTGGTCACGCTGTACTCGTTGGCCACGCCTTCCATCATGCGCGCCGAGTCCTTCTCGGACGGCGACCAGGCGCCGGAGGCGGTCCGGAACTCCCAGCGGCCCACCAGGCTCTCGCCACGGACCCTGGCCAGGTGCATGTACTTGGTGGCGCCCTTGTCCTCGACGCCGTAGACGTAGGTGTAGCGGCCGTCCTTGAGGATGCCGGAGGCCCAGGCCACGCCGTTGCCGGAGGGCAGGTTGTGGACGCTGACCGGGCGCTCCATGCGGCCCTGCGGGAAGCGGGCCACGACGTTGCGGTGCCACTTCCAGTCCCAGGCGCCGGTGCCGAAGCGCTCGTACTCCTGGTAGGTCACCTCGACCATGCCACCGGCCAGCGTGACGTCGCCGGCCCAGTACCAGTGCTTCTTGTCGCGGGGCGGCATCACGGCGGCGGGTTTGCCGGGGCTGCCGCCGTAGATCGTGCGCAGCCGTCCTTCGCGCTCCAGCGCGAAGGTGTTGTTGAGGAACACGGTCGTGCCGCCCTCCTCGACCACCGGCGGCCGGGACCCGTCCGGGTTGACCTGGCCGAGGAAGGTGTCGGAGAAGACCCAGAGTTCTTTGCCGCTGGGCAGGCGGACGGAGTAGGTGCCGTCGGCACCCGTCCAGTCGTCGAGCCGGGAGTTGTCGTTGCCGTAGTTGCTGAACAGGCTGGTCAGCCGGGGGTTGATCGACGAGCCACGGAATTCGGGCGCGCAGTTGGCCTCGGCGGCCATGGCCTGCTGAGGCAGGAGGAGCGCGAGTAGGAGTGGGATTAAGACCAGGCGCAGACGCTTCATCACACATCCAGGGGGGGAGGAGGTGAGCCGACTACAGTTCTAGTCATTAGATGACTTATTGTCTACCCCCGAAAACCCGGATGACCCGGCCCGTCCCCGGCAGGTAGCCTGCGCGAGGAGCTGGGGGAGGGATCGGGAGATGGGACACGTCGAGGTCGGACACCTGACGTACGTGCTGCCGGATGGGCGGCCGCTGCTGAACGACGTGTCTTTCCGGATCCCCGACGGGATCAAGGCGGCGCTCGTCGGTCCCAACGGGGCCGGGAAGACGACGCTGATGCGGCTGGTGGCGGGCGACCTGCAGCCGGTCGAGGGGAGCGTGGCCAGTTCCGGCGGGCTCGGCGTGATGCGCCAGTTCATCGGCAGCGTCCGTGACGGCTCCACCGTGCACGACCTGCTGCTCAGCGTCGCGCCTCCGCCGGTGCGGGAGGCCGCGGCCAAGCTGGAGCGGGCCGAGCTGGCCATGATGGAGCGCGAGGACGAGAAGACGCAGCTCCGCTACGCCCAGGCCATCACCGACTACACCGACGCCGGTGGCTACGACATCGAGGTGCTCTGGGACACGTGTACGGTGGCCGCGCTCGGCGTGCCGTACGACAACGTGAAATATCGGGATGTGGCCACCTTGTCGGGCGGCGAGCAGAAACGGCTCGTGCTGGAGGCGCTGCTGCGCGGCCCCGACCAGACGCTGCTGCTCGACGAGCCCGACAACTACCTCGACGTGCCGGGCAAGGAGTGGCTGGAGGGCCAGCTCAGGGAGACGTCCAAGACGGTCCTGCTGGTCAGCCACGACCGGCAACTGCTGGCCAACGCCGCCGACCGGATCGTCACGGTGGAGTCCGGCAACATCTGGATCCACGGCGGGAGCTTCACCACCTACGCCGACGCCAGACGGGCGCGCAACGAACGCCTGGAAGAGCTGCGCCGCCGCTGGGACGAAGAGCACGCCAAGCTCAAAGCCCTGGTCAACATGCTCAAGAACAAGGCACGCTACAACGACGGCATGGCCCCGGCCTACCACGCCGCCCAGACGCGGCTGCGCAGGTTCGAGGACGCGGGCCCGCCGGAGGAGACGCCCAGCGAGCAGAACATCCGCATGCGGCTCAAGGGCGGCCGCACCGGCAAGCGCGCGGTCATCTGCGAGGAGCTCGAACTGACCGGCCTGATGAAGCCGTTCTCCACCGAGATCTGGTACGGCGAGCGCGTCGCCGTCCTGGGCTCCAACGGCTCCGGCAAGTCCCACTTCCTGCGCCTGATCTCCGGCGAGGACGTGCGCCACACCGGCGTCGCCAGGCTCGGCGCGAGGGTGGTCCCGGGCCTGTTCGCCCAGACCCACGCCCGCCCCGACCTGCGGGGACGCACCTCGGTCGAGATCGTCATGACCGAGCACGCCAGGCTCAAGAACGAGGCCATGAAGATCCTGTCCCGCTACGAGCTGGCCGGGCTCATCGCCGACCAGCGCTTCGAGACGCTGTCCGGCGGCCAGCAGGCGCGGCTGCAGATCCTGCTGCTGGAGCTGTCCGGCGCGACGCTGCTGCTGCTCGACGAGCCCACCGACAACCTCGACCTGGCCAGCGCCGAGGCGCTCCAGATCGGCCTGGACGCCTTCGACGGAACCGTGCTCGCGGTCACCCACGACCGCTGGTTCGCCGCGGACTTCGACCGATACCTGGTCTTCGGCGCCGACGGCACCGTTTACGAGGCTCCTGAGCCGGTGTGGGATGAGACGCGGGTCGTGCGCCCACGTTAAAGAATGGGTACGCCATGCGCGTGTCTCACGCATGACGTGCCCATGCACCGGCTATCACGGCAAAGTGATCCTGCGTAGCCGAACCGTCACTGTCCTCGCACTCGGCGCGATCTTCTTGACCGGGTGCTCAGAAGAAGCGCAGCAGCCTGCCCAGCTCAAGCCGCTGGCGCTGAAGGAGCAGGTGTCCAACACCGTCAAGACCGCCTCCGGCTACGCCGTGAACTGGGCCGGCGTGCTCACCAACGCCAATCCCTGGCACTTCGGCGAGCACGTGGTGGCCACGGTGATCGGGCGCGACGCCTCCGGCGCCGAGGTCGTGCGCATGGACCAGCCGCTGGACGCGGTCCCGCCGGGCGGCTCGCTGTCGTTCGCCGGTCAGGCCAGCGCCTCGGAACGGCCGGCCAAGGTCACCATCGAGTACCGCCCCGCCCAGTGGCGCGCGGCGGCCAGGATCGCCTCGGCCTTCCGCAGCTTCCCGGTGTCGGGCGTGCAGACGCTCAAACAGAAGGACGGCACCTACCTGGTCACCGGGTACGTGGACAACCCGTACGCGCTGCCCGCCAGCAGCCTGGTGGTCAACGCCCTGCTGCGTGACCCGGCGGGCAAGCTGGTCGGCGGCGGATACGCGTTCGTGGACGACGTGAAGGCGGGGGCGCCGCCGCGCTTCATCCTCACGGTCGAGGGGCTGGCGCCGGGGGCGAAGGTGGCCAAGACCGAGGTGGTGGCGCGTACCTGGGGTTCGACCGGCCGGCCGTTCGAGGAGCTGGCTCTGGCGGGTGCGGTGCCGGTCCACACGGTCATGCCGACGACCGAGCCGTTCGCCGTTGACCGCGGGCGTACCGTGCTGCCCGGCGACGACCACAAGGAGTGAAGCGGCGGGGCCCCGGGGGGGGGGGGGTGGGATCCAATGCGGTGTGTTGGGGGGTTTTATGGGGGGGCCCGTCTG
>NZ_JBHYJD010000042.1:46972-93035 GCF_042740555.1 Nonomuraea sp. NPDC059007
GGGGGGGGTGCCGTTCAACCGGGTATTGCCCACCACCGTGCCTTTCGCGTTTCCCGGGGGGGTACCCGGGCGCCCCGGCCACCACCACAAGGTTTTACGCGCCGCGCCCACGGGCGCGGCGCTTTCGCAACAATTCCTTTTTATTCGGACTTTTTATCGGCGGGCCATTCTGTCATTAGCGCTGAATCGGTAGAACTACTAGTTACCAATCCATTACCTTAAGCAACATGACTGACCGCGTCCTGGTCGAGGCTCTCCGCGCTGACGACCCGGGTGCTCTGGCTGCGCTCTACGACACGTATGCCGAGGGCATCTACCAATACTGCTGGTCCCTCCTCCAAAGCTCCGACAGCGCCCAGGTGGCGCTGCGCGACACGCTCATCGCCGCGGAGGCCCACATCGGCGCGCTGGCCGAGCCGGAGCGCCTGCGCCCCTGGCTCTACGCGCTGGCCCGCGGCGAATGCGCCCGCCGCCGCCTGGCGGCGCCCCAAGACGCGCCGACGCCGACCGAGGCCCCGGAACCGGACGACCCTGAGGACGCCGACCTGCGGGTCATGGCATGGAACGCGGCGCAGGGCCTGCCGGCCGGCGACCGCGAACTGCTGGAGCTGAGCACCCGCCACGGCCTGGCCACCCTCGACCTGGCCGCCGTCCTCGGCGCCTCGCCGCGCCAGGTCGAGACCGCCGAGGAGGAGGCCCGCGAGCGCCTGCGCGACGCGATCACCGCCGAGTTCCTGGCCAGGAAGGGCCCCTACGACTGCCCGCGCCGCGCCGACATCCTCGCCGGCTTCTCCGGCGAGCTCACCGCCGAGATGCGCAGGCACCTCGTCCGGCACGTGTCCCACTGCGACCTGTGCGCCCCGCACCGCAACCGGCAGATCGCGGCCGCCAAGGTGTTCGAGCTGCTCCCGGTGGTCAGCCTGCCGGGTTCGCTGCGGGTCCGGGTGATGAGCTGCTTCATCGACCCGGAACTCCTGCCGTACCGCCGCTACGTCGCCAGGCGCTCGGCCGCCCTGGACGCCGCCGGCTTTCCCGGCCCAGGGCAGAAGAAGGCTCGCAAGTGGCCTCAGGCGCTGGCTGGCGCGCTGGCGGCCGTAGCCACGGTGATCGCGATCGGCGTCGTCTTCCACCAGTTCGGCACCGAGACCGGCGGCCTGTCCGGCCTCGCCACCGGCGCCTTCCCCGCCACCGGCGAGCCGCCCGGCATCAGACTGCCCTGGGCGCCAGACCCGCAGGACACCGCCATCCAGGTCGAACCGATCCCCGACAGCACCGCCACCCGCCCCGTCGGCGTCCTGGCCGCCACCGATCCGTCCGCGGTCACGCCGCCCGCCACCGACCCCGCCGCCGGCCCCACCACCGCACCGCCCACCCGCGCGCCCTCCTCGCCCGCACCGGCCACCACCCCGCCCGCCTCCCCACCGGCCGCTCCCGACCCGGGCGAGCCCGGTGACCCCGGCGGCGTACCGGGAGCAGGCAAGCCCACCAGAGACCCGCAGGGCCGCCCCACCCGCACGCCCTGCCCCACCACCCCCGCGCCGACGGCCACCCCGACGCACAAGCCCACCAGGACCCCCACCCCGTCGGCGACGCCCACGCGGACTCCCACCCAGACCCCCACGCCCACGCCGCCCGTGGAGACCCCCACCGCCGCCCCCGACCCGACGGCGAGCTGAGCGATGGAGGCATTCGAGCTGCGCCACGACTCGCACCTCGGCTGCCGCGTCTGCCCGCTGACCGTCCGCGACGAACTCGCCGCGATGGTGCACAGAAGCCACTGCGTCGCCTGGCCCACCTGGCTCGACCCGGGCCCCCGCATGCTGCGCGACCTGCTCGAACTGTGCCGGTTGCGGACCGCGCGGGGCCTGGCCGTCCTGTCCTGGCTCGCCGGTGGCGAGCCGCCCGCCGAGCTCGACTGGCTGTGGACCTCCCGCCGCCTCACCGGCACCCGCCAGGAGCGCATGTACGGCGCCGCCGCCACCCTGCCCGACCCCGTGCTGGGCCTCGTGCTGGCCAACTGGACCTGGGCCCTGGACACCACTCACGGCGGCCGGGTCACCGCCCCCTATCTCGCCGGAACCGCCTACCCCGGCGACGGCCACCTCGCCGCGGCCGCCACGATGACGCTTTTCCAGACCTACGACCGCCACCAGGAGTCGCGCCCGGCCATCGCCGCCGCCTGGGCCGCCGCCCGGGTCAGCGCCGACTGGTGCAAAGCCGCCGAACTTCACGCTGCGTATGGAAGCCAGACACCTGTCTTCACCTATCCCCGTGGGGCGAAACCTCCCTCTATCGGCGTCCGTCCCTGGATAGAACGCCTGTTTCGCCTGTGATGATTACGTTGCGTGTGTTTCATGTGTGCGGTGAGTGACGAACGGGCACTGAGTGCATAGAGTGACCGAGAGCGAGGGGGATCTATGCACTCCGTCAGAGCCGGACTCCTGGTCGCCTGCCTGATCGCCATCCTTTGCCCGCCCGCCTACGCGGAACCGCGGCCTTCTGCCGACGACGTGACCGAGGCGCGCGACGCCGTACGGGACAAGAACAAGGCGCTGGGGGCGGCGGCCGCGAAGCTCGCGGCCGCGCAGAGCAGGCTCGACGAGCTCGGCGCGGCCGCCGAACGGCTGGTCGAGGCCTACAACGGGGAACAGGTCAAGCTCGCGGCGGCCAAGGTCGCCGCGCAGGCGGCACGTACGCGGCTGCTGGACGCCGAGACGATGGCCGAGGCGGCCAGGGCGGACGTGGCGGCGATCGCCGCGCAGGCCTACGGCGGGTTCGACCTCGCGCGGCCGATGCTGACCATGATCGCGGACGGCGGCGACGGCTTCCTGCACCGGGCCTCGGTGCTGGAGCAGATGGGCGGCGAGCGCACGCTCGTCCTCGACCGCATGCGGGCCGCGGAACGCGTGGCCGAGATCCTGCGCGAACAGGCCGACGACGCCCAGACCGCGCAGCAGGACGCCATGGAGCGCGCCGAGGAGGCCAAGACCGCCGCCGAGGCCGCCGTCGCCGAGCAGACGCGCGAGACCAGGACGCTCCTGGCCACCAAGAAGAAGCTGCAGGACCAGGTCGACTCCGCGCGCAGCCTCGCCGACCGGCTGGCCAGGGAACGCGCCGCCGCGTACGAACGCACGAGCTTCGGCGCCGGGGCGATACCGGTGTCCGGGTCCGGCAACGGGGACATCGCCGCCAACTGGGCGCTCACGCAGCTCGGCAAGCCGTACGTGTGGGCGGCCGACGGGCCGGGCAGTTACGACTGCTCGGGGCTGACCATGCGGGCGTGGGAGCGGGCCGGGGTCCGGATCGACCACTGGACGGGAACCCAGTGGACCTCGGGACCCCACATCCCGCTACGCGAGCTGCGCCGGGGCGACCTGCTGTTCTTCGGCCGGATCACCAGTGATCCCGGCGACATCCACCACGTGGGCATGTACATCGGCCGCGGCCTCATGGTGCACGCCCCGCAGACGGGTGACGTCGTCAGGATCGCCTCCATGTGGCGCCGTGACCTCGTGGGCGCCACCCGCCCCAGATGAGGTCCGTCAGTGGTGGCCCTGGTCCTTCAGGCGCTGGAAGGAGCGCTTGATCTCGACCTCGGCCTCCAGGCGGCCCACCCAGTTGGCGCCCTCCACCGACTTGCCGGGCTCCAGGTCCTTGTAGACCTCGAAGAAGTGCTGGATCTCCAGCCGGTCGAACTCGGGCACGTGGTGGATGTCGCGGATGTGCTCCATCCTGGGGTCGGTGGCGGGGACGCACAGCACCTTGTCGTCGCCGCCCTTCTCGTCGGTCATGCGGAACATGCCGACCGCGCGGCAGGTGATGTAGCAGCCGGGGAACGTCGGCTCCTGCAGCAACACCAGCGCGTCAAGGGGATCGCCGTCCTCACCGAGGGTGTTCTCGATGAAGCCGTAGTCCGCGGGGTACTGCGTGGAGGTGAACAGGAGCCGGTCAAGCCGGATCTTCCCGGTCTCGTGGTCCACTTCGTACTTGTTCCGTTGCCCCTTGGGAATCTCAACGACAACGTCGAACTCCACCGCTGTTCCTCCGCTCAACCCCCCGGGCACCCCCGGCTGGGCGTTAATGTCTCGTAGGCGAACTACAGGAGAGAGGGACAGGCGACGTGGTACGGCGCGAGCGTTGGGTGGCGGTGACCACTCTCGTCCTGCTCCAGGCCACGACGATCGCCACCGGTGTCTACGCGGTGCGGAACGACTTCAGCCTGGCCGCCCTGACGAGGCAGGCCCCGCACCCAGCCGAACAGCCGACCGCGTCTCCTTCCGTCCCGGTGATCACCGCTGGACCAGTGCTGGCCTCGGGTGGAGACGGACCTCTCCCGACTAAGGGTACTTTGACGCAACAGCTCACCGATGCGCTGGGTGACAAAGCGCTGGGGAAACGTGTCGGCGCCGTCGTTCTGGACGCCACGACCGGCCAGCGCGTCTTCGCCTCCAACGCCGACATCGGCATCGTCCCCGCCTCCACCACCAAGATCGTCACCGCGGCGGCCGCGCTGGCCTCGCTCGGCCCGGACACCCGCCTGTCCACGCGCGTCGTCCAGGGCAGGACGCCCGGCTCGATCGTGCTCGTCGGCGGCGGCGACCCCATGCTGTCCGGCCCCGCGGCCAAGCCCAGCACCTACCCGAAACCGGCCTCCCTGGCCGTGCTCGCCGCCCGCACCGCGGCCAAGCTCAAGGAACAGGGCGTCAGGAAGGTCACGCTCGGCTACGACTCCTCCCTCTACACCGGCTCGCCCATCGGCCCCGGCTGGAAGCCCAGCTACATCCCCGACGGCAACGTCGCGCCCGTCCACGCGCTGGCCATCGACGAAGGCCGGCAGAACCCGGCCCGCTCCCAGCCCCGCGTCGCCAACCCGCCGCAGTTCGCCGCCGCCGCCTTCGCCAAGCTCCTTTCCCGGTACGGCGTCGCCGTATCGAAGAGCATCGCCCCCGCCAAGGCCGGCCAGAGCGCCGCGGAACTCGGCAAGGTCGACTCCCCGCCCGTCTACGCGCTGGTCGAGCACGCGCTCACCTTCAGCGACAACGACCTGTCCGAGGCGCTGGCCAGGCAGATCGCGCTGAAGGAAGGGCAACCGGCCTCCTTCGAGGGCGGCGGCAAGGCGGTGCTGGCCGTACTCAAGAGACTGGGGGCCTCGCGCGGCATCCAGGTGTACGACGGCAGCGGCCTGTCCACCAAGAACCGCATCAGCGCCGACGGCCTGGCCAGGCTCGTGGCGCTGGCCGGCTCGCCCAAACATCCCGAACTCCACGCGGTGGCCTCCGGCATGCCGATCGCCGGATTCACCGGCACGCTGGGCAACGGGCGGCGTTTCTCCGGCTCCGACAGCAAGGGACAGGCCGGGCTCGTCCGCGCCAAGACCGGCACGCTCAACAACGTCAACACGCTCGCCGGCCTCGCCACCACCAAGGACGGGCGGCTGGTCACCTTCGCCTTCATGGCCGACCAGGTTCCGCTGTCGGCAGAACCCGTCCTGGACCGGCTTGCCGCCATCGTCGCCCGATCCTGACGCGAGGCCGTCGCGGGTCGGCCTCCGACCACGTACGGTGGTAGGCATGCAGGTGATCGACTGGGATCTGGCCGTATCGACCGGCACGCGCCTGGTGCGCCCCGGGCCGCAGGTAAGCCGTGAGGAGGCCAGGCAGGCGGTCACAGAGCTACGCACTCTCTCCCGCGAGGCCGAGGGCCACGTGCGTGACTTCACCAAAATCCACACCGAGACGCCCCCGCAGCCGGCGACCATCGTCGACCGCCCCGGCTGGATCAGGGCCAACGTCGAGGGCTTCCGCGTCGTGCTGGAGCCGCTGACCGAGCGGATGGGCAACAGCGACAACCCGCCGCCCGCCATCGTCACGGCCGTCGGCTCACGCATCACCGGGGTCGAGGTGGGCGCCGTGCTGGCGTTCCTGGCCTCGCGCGTACTGGGCCAGTACGAACTGTTCCTTCCGCCGGACCCGACCGGCCAGGAGGCAGCGGGCCGGCTGACGCTGGTCGCGCCCAACATCGTGCACGCCGAGCGCGAGATGAACGTGCACCCGCGCGACTTCCGCCTCTGGGTCTGCCTGCACGAGGAGACGCACCGCGTGCAGTTCACGGGCGTACCGTGGCTGCGCGAATACGTGCGCTCGCAGATGACCGAGTTCCTGCTGGCGTCCGACCTCGACCTGCCGACGATCCTGGAACGGCTGCGCACCGCGGCCGACACGGTCGCCGACGTGGTACGCGGCGGAGACGGCAGCCTGATCGACGCCATCCAGTCACCGGCCCAGAAGGAGATCCTCGACCGCCTGACCGCGGTGATGACGCTGGTCGAGGGGCATGGGGACTACGTGATGGACGCGGTGGGGCCGTCCGTGGTCCCGTCGGTGGCCGACATCCGCGCCAAGTTCGCCTCGCGCAGGGAGAGCACGTCCAGACTGGACAAGACGGTGCGGCGGCTGCTGGGCATCGAGCTGAAGATGAAGCAGTATGCGGAGGGCTCGGCCTTCGTTCGCCATGTGGTGGGCAAGGTGGAGATGGACGGCTTCAACAAGGTGTGGACATCACCCGAGACGCTGCCCACCATCGCCGAAATCGCCGACCCGGACGCCTGGATCGCCCGCGTGATCGGCCAACCGGCCCTGGAGTCCTAAGGGCAAGGTGCTTCGCGCGTTTGGCCAGTCGAGCTGAAGCTCGACTCCTGGGGGTCCTCGCTGCGCTCGGGTTGCCTGCTGGGGCCCCACCCCTTGCCCGGCTAAGTGGTAGACACGCTCCTGCCCACCCTGCCGGAGGCGTGGCGGGCCGGGTAGGCGCAGGTGGCCGGGGGTCGTGGGTGGGCTGCCAGCCCGTTGGCCGGTTGGCCCGCTGCGCGGCTGGGTGGTGGCACGCTCCTGCCCAGCCTGCCGGAGGCGTGGGGGACCGGTAGGCGCAGGTGGCCGGGGTCGTGGGTGGGCTGCCAGCCCGTTGGCCGGTTGGCCCGCTGCGCGGCTGGGTGGTGGCACGCTCCTGCCCAGCCTGCCGGAGGCGTGGTGGGCCGGGTAGGCGCAGGTGGCCGGGGTCGTGGGTGGGCTCCCCAGCCCGTTGGGTGGTGGGCGCCGCTCTGGTCCGCCCTGCCCGGGGCCGTGGTGGACCAGGTATGTGTAGAACAGCCGGGCCGTACTCGCAGGAAGCCCGTGAAGTAACTGTCAGTGCCGAGATCCACAATGACGGCCATGTACCAACCGCTCCCACTCGCCCTGCCGGCCAAGCTGGTGAACCTTCACCGCATCGACCTGACCGCGCTCTACTCCAAGGGCTGGGGCGTCGAGGCGTACGACGTGGCGGCCGCGCCCAACGGTGAGGTGTATGCGCTGTACGGGGTCCACCGGCACCTGGACCGCAGGTCGGACGACGTACAGGACCCGGCCGTGGCCGACTTCGCATACCGGATCCTCACCCGCTACTCCGGCACCGGTGACGTGCTGGCCAGTGCCTATTGGCGGAGCCGTTATCTCGACGGTGCCACGGTGGCGGAGGGCGGTGACATGAGTCTCTGTGTCCTGCCGGACGGCACCCTCGCCGTCAGCGCGCTCCCGGACAGAACGACCTTGATCACATCCGACCTGAGCCGGGTGGCGGCCACCTACGCCACAAGGGAATGGCGGAACGCCTTCGACGAGTTCACGCCAGGCGAGTCCTTCGCCACGTCCATCAGCGTCACGCCCTCGGGCCGGCTGCTGTGTACGGTCGCCGAGTTCGGTGTGTGGAAGTACGGCAGCCACCTCACCAACCTCGTCGGTGTGGCGGACGGCGCCCTGACCGCCGCGTCCAAGCCGGTGATCGAGGCGCTCGTCTCGCTCGATCCCCAACCGGATCACCAGCGCGAGATCGACCTGCGCGCGCACGTCTTCTATCAGGGCGCCCCAGTGGGCCTGGCCCACCGGCCCCGGCCCGCGCTGACCGAACAGGTGCCCGACGAGGACCTGTTCGCACCCTGGCGCGACTCCCGCCTCAAGCGGGCCGTGGCGCTGGCCGACGACCTGTTCGTCGTCCCCTGGTACGGCAAGACCTACCGTGGCGGCAGCCGGGGCCGGCCGTTCGTGTTCGCCCTTGTCGATGACCGGGGGAAGATGACCGGGCGCCTCCAAGGCATGGACAACTGGGACGACTCCCCTTTCACCGGCTTCTGCTTCGGCCTGGCCGCCGACGCGTACAGGGGCTTCGCCTTCCACCTCAACCGCTACGGCCTCTACGCCTGGGACAGAACGGGAAACCTGCGCGCCAAGCTGGACACCGGCAGCGGGGCGTTCAAACCGCTGATCCACTTCACCCTCACCGCCTGCTCGCCCGCCGGTGAACTCCTGCTCGTCCACAACAAGCAGCACCTGGTCCTGCGCCTGCCCGTCCCCGACGATCTGAACGACCTGGCGGCCGCCGTCGAGCAGGCCTTGAGCGGGTACGCGCGGCAGCGCACCGTCCTGAAGAAGCGGTGGGCGCCGGTCAACTGGCACTGGACCCAGGCGGACGCCCCTCTTCAACACTTCTGAGGGGGATCGGTTGACAGTTGATCTCGCATGCACAAGATGGTTCGTCCCTCCGGCCAACTCCAGGAGAGCGTGATGAAGCGAGCCGTCGTGGGCCTACTCCTGGCTCAGTTGGTCGCCGTCCCCGCGCAGGCGGCGCCCGGGACCGACCCGGTGACGGCGCTCCGGGCGGCGTTGATCCGCGGCAAGGGGGTGAACGTCGAGCTCGCCGCGAAGGTGGATCACGGCCAGGGCCTGCGGTACACCTTGAATCTGGAGGGCACGGCCGGGTTCGGGCCGGAAGGTGAGATCGCCTCCGATACGTCCCAGCAGATGCGGTACAGCAAGGCGGCGGTCCGAGGTCTGAAGGAATTCGGCCTGGTAGAGGAGGCCGCCCTGGAAGAGGCGCCGCTGCGGGTGATCTCGTCCCGCTACGTCGACTACGTCGCGGGCCCTCGATTCGCCGATGTGCTGCCGGAGGGCACCCACTGGGTGCGTTACCGGCATACCGATCTGCCTTCCACGAACCCGCTGCTGGAGGTTCTGGAGCCCGCCACGCTCAAGGCGCTGCTGGCCCACCGCACGTCCTGGCGGGGCGGGGTGGTGAAGGGCACGATCAAGGGCGACAAGCTGGTCAAGGTCTCTGACGCCTTCGCCGCGCGCTTCCGCGGCTATTCCTTCGGCAAGCCCCTCAGCACCATCTCCTACACCCTTCGCCTGAGTACGGCCGGCCTGGTGGAGCGAGCCACGGTCAAGGCGGTCATGCACCACTGGAGGGGTTCCGTGTTCCGCGTCGAGACGGACACCCGCTACTCCGACTGGGGACGGCAGGTCACCGTCGCGCTGCCCCTGGAGAGCGAGGTGCTCGGCCAGGACCAGCTCAAGGGCAAGGTGCCCGAGCAGGTGCCCGGCGCCTGGAACTAGCCCCAAGGCGATCGGGCCGACCCGCCGGTATCTGCGGCAGAAGACCGCCCGGCGCCGGGGACAATGGGCGGTATGGGGCCGCATCCAGCCGTAGCCGACGTCCGGCGAGCCGTCAGAGAGGTCCTGGGTGATCTGCCCCAGGGCGACCTGGTGCTGGCCGCGTGCAGTGGCGGCGCCGACTCCCTGGCCCTGGCCGCGGCACTCGCCTTCGTGGCGCCCAGGATGGGCCTGCGGGCAGGACTGGTGACGGTGGATCACGGCCTGCAGCAGGGCTCGGCGGAGCGGGCGGCCGGTTTGGCCGCGCTGCCGCTGGGGCTGGAGCCCGCGGAGGTGCTGACGGCGAAGGTGGGTACCGAGGGCGGACCGGAGGCGGCGGCGAGGGACGCCCGGTACAAGGCGCTCAAGGAGGCGGCGGCGAGGCTGAGCGCGGTGGTGGTCCTGCTGGGTCACACGAGGGACGACCAGGCGGAGACCGTACTGCTGGGGCTGGCGCGGGGCAGCGGGCTGCGGTCGTTGTCGGGGATGGCGAAGGTTCAGGGGATCTATCGGCGGCCGTTCCTGGAGCTGGGGCGGAGTACGACGGTGGCCGCCTGCGCGCAACTGGGCCTGGAGCCTTGGGAGGACCCGCACAACGAGGAACACCGGTTCACGCGGGTACGGGTGCGCAGGGCGGTGCTGCCGGTGCTGGAGGGCGAGCTGGGGCCCGGAGTGGCTCAGGCGCTGGCGCGGACGGCCAAGCTGGCCCGTGACGATGCCGACGCGCTTCATGAATGGGCGGAAAAGGCGTTCGAGGATTGCGCTCTAAGCGATATCCCGGGGATGGTGACGCTGGCCGTACCGGCGCTGGAGGATCTTCCCGGCGCGGTCCGGCGGCGGGTGATCAAACGGGCGGCGATCGACGCCGGGGTGCCTTCCGGGGCCTTGTCGGCCGTCCACGTGCACGCTGTCGAGCGGCTGGTCACCGAGTGGCGGGGGCAGAAAGGCGTTGACCTGCCCGGGGGTCTGACCGCCGTGCGGCGGTATGGGACGCTGATACTCGCCATCAGACCCATCCCGTAAGGAACTCGCAGGTGGACGCTGCCGACATGGGCCACGACCTCGAGAAGGTCCTCATCCCCGAGGACGAACTCCAGGCGAAGATCAAAGAGCTTGCCGGCCGGATCGACGAAGACTACGCGGGCCAGGAACTGCTGCTCGTGGGCGTGCTGAAAGGGGCGGTCATGGTCATGGCCGACCTGGCCAGGGCCTTGCACACCTCGGTGCAGATGGACTGGATGGCGGTGTCCTCCTACGGCGCCGGCACCAAGTCGTCGGGTGTGGTCCGGGTGCTGAAGGACCTGGACAACGACATCATGGGCCGCCACGTGCTGATCGTCGAGGACATCATCGACTCCGGCCTGACCCTCCACTGGCTGCTGGAGAACCTGAAATCGCGCAACCCGGCCTCGCTGGAGATCTGTGCCGCACTGCGCAAGCCGGACGCGGTGAAGGTGCCGATTGATGTGAAGTATGTCGGTTTCGACATCCCGAACGAGTTCGTCATCGGCTACGGGCTGGACTACGCGGAGAAGTACCGCAACCTGCCGTTCATCGGCACGTTGGCTCCGCATGTCTACACGTAACTGTCTGTGCGGCATTTCCGACATTGCACGCAGGGACCGGGAACATCGCTCTACCTGACGTACGTTGGTAGGGCAAGGCCGGTCTAGCGGGCGGTGCCACCGCGCGTTGTCCGGTGTACCTTCTGACGACGGGAGGGTGACCACGTGGTCCCCTTCGGGTAGTCAGTAGTCGCGGTGTCGGATGCCGCGGCCCCGGGCCCTGCCCGGGGTTTCCAGGCCATGGTCAGGAAGGGACGGGCCCGCAAGGGGTTCCGCATCGGATGGATCTCAAGCGATTTACACGTGGGCCACTGCTGTGGATCCTGGGCATCGTCGTGCTGCTCCTGCTCGTCACCCAGCTGTGGAGCGGTGGTGGCAACTTCAAGCAGGCCGACACGTCCACGGTCCTCGAGCAGATCCGCACCGGCAACGTCAGCAACGCGAAGATTGTTGACAAGGACCAGCGGATCGAGCTGACCCTCCACAACAAGATCACCGTCAAGTCGGGCGACGCCCCGACCAACATGATCCAGTCTGACTGGGTCACCGGCTACGGCCCGACGCTCACCGAAGAGCTGAACAAGCAGGTGGGCGCCGGAAAGACCAAGAGCTTCACCACCGAGGTGCCGCAGGAGAACTTCCTCGTCGGCCTCCTGGTGAGCTTCCTGCCGATCGTCATCATCGTGCTGATCTTCCTGTTCATCATGAACCAGATGCAGGGCGGCGGCTCCCGGGTGATGAGCTTCGGCAAGTCGAAGGCCAAGCTGATCACCAAGGACACCCCCAAGACGACGTTCGCCGACGTCGCGGGCGCCGACGAGGCCATCGAGGAGCTCCAGGAGATCAAGGAGTTCCTGCAGGCCCCGGCCAAGTTCCAGGCGATCGGCGCGAAGATCCCGAAGGGCGTGCTCCTGTACGGCCCGCCCGGCACCGGCAAGACCCTGCTGGCCCGTGCGGTGGCCGGTGAGGCCGGAGTGCCCTTCTACTCGATCTCCGGTTCCGACTTCGTCGAGATGTTCGTCGGCGTCGGCGCGTCCCGCGTGCGCGACCTGTTCGAGCAGGCGAAGGCCAACGCCCCGGCGATCATCTTCATCGACGAGATCGACGCCGTCGGCCGCCACCGCGGCGCCGGTCTGGGCGGCGGTCACGACGAGCGCGAGCAGACGCTGAACCAGTTGCTCGTCGAGATGGACGGCTTCGACGTCAAGGGCGGCGTGATCCTCATCGCCGCGACGAACCGGCCCGACATCCTCGACCCGGCGCTCCTGCGCCCCGGCCGTTTCGACCGGCAGGTCACCGTCGACCGTCCCGACCTGGAGGGCCGCAAGGGCATCCTCAAGGTCCACGGCCGCGGCAAGCCGTTCGCGCCGGAGGTCGACCTGGACGTCATCGCCCGCCGTACCCCCGGATTCACCGGTGCGGACCTCGCGAACGTGATCAACGAGGCGGCGCTGCTCACCGCGCGCGGCGACCAGAAGCTGATCTCGATGGACACCCTTGAGGAGGCCATCGACCGCGTCATGGCAGGACCCGAGCGCAAGACGCGGGTCATGTCCGACAAGGAGAAGAAGATGATCGCCTACCACGAGGGCGGTCACGCGCTCGTGGCGCACGCGTTGCCCAACAGCGACCCCGTGCACAAGATCACGATCCTCTCCCGCGGCCGCGCGCTCGGCTACACGATGACGCTGCCGATGGAGGACAAGTTCCTCGCCACCCGCTCGGAGATGATGGACCAGCTCGCGATGCTGCTCGGCGGCCGCGCGGCGGAGGAGCTCGTCTTCCACGAGCCCACCACCGGCGCCTCCAACGACATCGAGAAGGCCACCGCCGTGGCCCGCCGCATGGTCACCGAGTACGGCATGAGCGAGCAGCTCGGGGCACGCAAGTTCGGCAGCGGTCAGGCCGAGGTGTTCCTGGGCCGCGAGATGGGCCACGAGCGCGACTACTCCGAGAAGATCGCCTCCACGATCGACGAGGAAGTCCGCCGGATGATCGAGACGGCGCACGACCAGGCGTGGGACATCCTGGTCGAGTACCGCGAGGTGCTCGACAACCTGGTGCTCGAACTCATGGAGAAGGAGACACTCTCCCGCCAGCAGGTGGTGGAGATCTTCTCGTCCGTGGTCGTCAAGGAGCACCGCCCGTCCTACGCGGGCTACGGCAAGCGGCTCCCGTCGGACCTGCCGCCCATCCTGACGCCGAAGGAGCAGTCGGCCAACGGCTCGCTCACCGCGGGGCACCAAGACGCCCTGCCGTCCGGGGACAGTGCGTGAACGTAGATCAACCAAGGATCGAGAAGGCCGTCCGGGAGATCCTCATCGCCATCGGTGAGGACCCCGACCGTGACGGCCTCCTCGACACCCCCTCCCGGGTCGCCCGTGCGTACGCGGAACAGTTCTCCGGCCTGCGCCAGCAGCCGGAGGACGTCCTCACCAAGGTCTTCGACGTCGACCACGACGAGATGATCCTCGTGCGCGACATCGAGGTGTACTCCACCTGCGAACACCACCTCGTCCCCTTCCACGGCGTGGCCCACGTCGGCTACATCCCCAACGAAAAAGGCCAGGTCACCGGCCTGTCCAAGCTGGCCCGCCTGGTCGACGTCTACGCCCGCCGCCCGCAGGTCCAGGAACGCATGACCTCCCAGATCGCCGACGCGCTGATGCGCGTACTGGAGCCGCGCGGCGTCATCGTGGTGATCGAGGCCGAACACCTGTGCATGACGATGCGGGGCGTGCGCAAGCCAGGCGCCAAAACCCTCACCAGCGCGGTCCGCGGCGACTTCCGCACCAGCGACAAAACCCGCGCCGAGGCGATGAGCCTGATAATCGGCCGCTAGCGGCTCTTCCAACAAGCAAAATCATGCCTTGCGCTTACGGCCAGCCCAGGTAACCCCACCCGCCGCACCCATAGCGCGCTTGCGGTGGGTGCACCACGCTTTGGGGTTACGGCAAGCCCAGGCAACCCCACCCGCCGCACCCCTTCCCGCCCTTCCAGGGAAACGCTCGTCCACCTCACGGGTGTCCCGCCGTTACGTCCGCCCGGTTGGCCGGGCACGCGACCCCACCCCGGCCACCGCACATCGGCGCCGACCCCGCCGGTGCCGCCTCCCGCCGCACCGGCGCCTCGGGAGTACCTCCCCGCTACCGCCCGGCCCCACCGCCCCACCCACATGGTGTGTTTGCCTGCGTGGTGTGTGGTTTCCTTCCACGCTATGCGGCTGGATGCGCGCGAGCGGGGGAGGGACTCCCCGAGGCGCCGCGGCGGCGGGGAGTGGTGCGGGCGGGTTCGGCGCCGATGCGCGGTGGCGAGCGCGGGGTCGCGTGCCCGGCCCAGGGGGCGGGCGTCACGGCGAGGTACCTGTGAGGTGGACGACCGTTTCCCTGGAAGGGCGGGAAGGGGTGCGGCGGGTGGGGGTACCTGGGCTTGCCGTAACCCCAAAGCGTGGTGCACCCACCGCAAGCGCGCTATGGGTGCGGCGGGTGGGGGTACCTGGGCTTGCCGTAACCCCAGAGCGTGGTGCACCCACCGCAAGCGTGATGCACCCACGCTATGGGCGGCGAGCGCGCCATCCTTTGGAGAGTGGGGGCGTTACGCTGGCGGGGCTGTGGTGGATATACACGTGATCCTGCGACGCGCCACTGAGAGTTGAGAGCGGTGGGGAAAGTGCCACCCACGACATCGAGAGCGAACCACCACCGCCTAGGCTTGGGGGCATGATGAGGGTGCCGGGACTGCCTGCCGAGGATCGGTGCCTCGTCATGGGTGTGGTCAACGTCACGCCCGACTCCTTCTCCGACGGCGGGTTGTGGTTCGACGAGGCGGCGGCGATCCGGCACGGGCTTGAGCTTGTGACCGAGGGTGCCGACATCGTCGATGTGGGTGGGGAGTCCACGCGGCCGGGTGCCGCGCGGGTGGGGCTGGATGAAGAGCTGGCCAGGGTGGTGCCGGTGATTCGGGCGCTGGCCGGTGAGGGTGTCGCGGTCAGCGTGGACACCATGCGGGCCGAGGTCGCCAAGGCGGCCGTCGAGGCGGGCGCGCGGCTGGTCAACGACGTGAGCGGCGGGCTGGCCGATCCGGACATGCCGCAGGTCGTGGCCGCCACCGGTGTGCCGTATGTGGTCATGCACTGGCGTGGCCACTCGCACGACATGGACAATCGGGCCGTTTACGAGGACGTGGTCACCGAGGTGGGTGAAGAGCTGGCCAAGCGGGTCGACTACGTGCTGGCCGAGGGCGTTTCCACGGAGCAGGTGGTGCTTGATCCCGGGCTGGGGTTCGCGAAGAACGCCGAGCACAGCTGGGCGGTTCTGGCGGGTATCGAACGGCTGGCGGAGCTGGGGTTCCCGCTGCTGGTCGGGGCGTCGCGCAAACGGTTCCTCGGGCGGCTGCTGGCCGGCGCCGACGGTACGCCGCGGCCGTTCAGCGGGAGCGACGACGCCACTCTGGCGGTGACGGCGCTGGCCGCGCGGGCGGGCGCGTGGTGCGTGCGGGTGCACGAGGTAGGGCCCAACGCGGACGCCGTGCGTGTGGCCGCCGCATGGAAGAGAGCCGAAGGATGAGCGTCGACACCGCGGCCATCGAGACGGTCAACCAGGCCTTCTATACCGCCATAGAGAACGCCGATCTCGACAAGATGACCGAGATCTGGGCCGAGGACACGATCAGCGATCAGGTGAGCTGTGTTCATCCTGGCTGGTCGCTGCTGGCCGGGCGCTCCGAGGTGCTGCGGTCCTGGGCGTTGATCATGGCGAACACCACCTACATCCAGTTCGTGCTCACGGACGTGAGCACCGTCGTGCTGGGCGACGTGGCGGTCCTGACCTGCGTGGAGAACATCCTGACCGCCGGCGAGGAAGGCGAGGCCAGCTTCGCCGCCGGGAAGGTCGTGGCGAGCAACGTCTACATCCGTACGCCGCAGGGCTGGCGGTTGTGGATGCACCACGGCTCACCGGTGCTGCAGGGCGAGGACGATGAGGAAGAGGGCGAGCTTGACCGCTGACCGCATCACGCTGAAGGGCCTGCGCGCCCGTGGCCGCCACGGGGTGCTGCCCGCGGAGCGCGAGCTGGGCCAGGAGTTCGTGGTCGACGCGACGTTGTTCCTCGACACCGCGCCGGCGGCGGCGGGCGACGACCTCAGGCTGACCGTCCACTACGGCGAGCTGGCCGAGGCGCTGGTCAAGGTCGTCGAGGGCGAGCCGGTCGAGCTGATCGAGACGCTGGCCCAGCGGCTGGCCGACGTCTGCCTGGCTTCCGAGCTGGTGACGCGGGCCGAGGTGAGCGTGCACAAGCCGGCGGCGCCGATCCCGCTGCCCTTCGACGACGTCGTGGTCACGATCGAACGGAGCCGGCCATGAAAGTGGTTCTCGCGCTGGGCAGCAATCTCGGGCAGCGTTTCCAGACGTTGCAGGGCGCGGTCGACACGCTGTTCGACGCGCCGGGGCTGGAGTTCGTGGCCGCCTCGCCGGTGTACGAGACCGATCCGGTGGGCGGGCCGGAGGGGCAGAAGCCGTACCTGAACGCGGTGATCGTCGCGGAGGCGAAGTTGCAGCCGCAGATGCTGCTGGACCGGGCGCAGAGCGTGGAGAACGCCTTCGGCCGGGTGCGGGAGGAGCGGTGGGGCGCCCGCACGCTCGACGTGGACCTGCTCGTGGTCGGCGAGGTGATCAGCGACGACCCCGAGTTGACGCTGCCGCATCCGCGGGCGCACGAGCGGGCGTTCGTGCTGGTGCCGTGGGCTCAGGTGGATCCCGACGGTGAGATTCCCGGGCGGGGGCGGGTGGCCGATCTGCTGGCCGGGCTCGACCGGGCCGGGGTGTGGCTGCGCGAGGACCTGAAGCTGCAGGGGCCGGCTTGAGGCCCACCAAACCCGGCGTGCTCGTCGGGATCGTCGTCGTGCTGGCTCTGCTCACCTGGATTCTGGTGCGGCAGGTCTACTCCGACCTGCCGGTGATTCCGTGGACGGCGATTCCGACCGTGCTGCTGCTGGCCGTCGGAGAGGCGTACAGCGCGTGGATGACGCGGGCGCGCATCGCCCGCAAGCCGGGCACCAAGCCGGTGGAGCCGCTGGCGGTGGCCCGTCTGGCCGCTCTGGCCAAGGCTTCGGCGTACGTGGGGGCGGTGTTCGCCGGGATCTTCGCCGGGTTCTCGCTGCACACCATGTCGATGCTGACCAGGCAGACGCCGCGGGTGGAGTTCTTCGTCGCGACGGGCTCGTTCCTGGCCTTCGTCGTGCTGATCGGCGCCGCCCTCTTCCTCGAACACTCCTGCCGCATCCCCAAGGACCCGGAAGCGGAACGTCAGAGCCCGAGGTAGAGGATCACCGTGTGTTCCACCTCTGCTAGCTCGTCTCGGCCGAGGTAGTAGAGGGGCGGATCCTGGATGAAACTGGTGTCCACTGTGCGGATTTGATCGACAAGAAAGCGAGTGCGTGTCCCCCCGAGCTCGATCTCGGGTCTGAAGAGCGATGCCTGCGCCTTCGTGGAGGTCGGGATGACCGTTGCCACTGTCCAGGACTCTGTCGAAGGACTGAGCACCAATCCGTAGCGGCGCCCGCGTTGTTCGTGCCCACGTTTGGCCTCCCCGAAGTCCACTCGGTAGACCGCGCCGCGGATCACCAGGCGTCCTCTTCGTCCGAGAGGTCTTCGTCGGCCAGTCGCGCCATGTCGGCTTCTGCTTGCCGCAGCCACACGTCCCGGTCGAGCAGGCGAAGTGCACGCCGGATGACGTCGCTTGTAGTCTCACCCTCGCTCATGGCTGCTTTGATGATGCGCTCGTCGTCCGGTGTCGCCCGGAAGCCGATGTTCGTCATGGCTCCAGGATACGGCAGCGTTCAACGATTGTCAGGCGCTTGTTGAACGGTCCGGCGTTTGCGGCCGAACAGGTAGATGACCGGAAGGGTGCAGATCAGGGGCCCGAGGATGGCCAGGGGGCGTTCCAGCCACCACGTGAAGTCCGGGGGGATGGTGCCGCCGAGTGTGCCGAACAACCACCACCCGAGCCCCAGCGCGATCGCCATCCCGGTCGTGTGGAACAGGAACAGCGGCAGCGCGAACCGGTTGATGGTGTCGTTGACCCGCTTCCATCCGGGCTTCTCCAGCACCCGCTCCATGGCCGGGCGCAGCACCTCGACCAGGCCGATCTGGAAGATGAGCAGGGCGACGATGACGAAGGTCGGCGGCGCCATGTTGGACCACTTCTCACCGGGTACGCCGACCATGGACCCCGGGTAGATGCCCGAGTACACCAGCCCGATCAGCATGAACAGGCCGGTCCAGAGCACGCCGATGTCGTAGCGGCGGGGGAGCGCGACCACGCGGTCGTAGAAGAAGCCGGCCTGGTGCGCCAGCCCCCACACGATGATCATGTTGAACCAGCCGGCCCACTCCAGGTGGTAGCGGAACCGGAGTACGTCGACGACCAGCGCCGCGCCGCCCAGCCAGATGAGGGCGAGCACGTCGTATCGCCGGTGCAGCCACAGCGCGACCGGCAGCAGCGCGATCAGCGTCAGGTAGACCCCGATGAACCACAGCGGGCTCAGGACCAGCAGCACGACGCGCCACGTCCAGGGCGGGGCGTCGAACACCGTGGTGGCGACGGTTCCGATGGCGATCCACGCCGCCGACAGCCCGAGCGCGGGCAGCGCGAGCGCCCGCAGCCGCCGCCAGACGAAGGCGCCGATGCCGACGCCGCGCTCGCACGCCCGGTTCCAGGACAGCAGGTGGACGTGCCCGCCGACGTAGAAGAACAGCGGCAGCACCTGCAGCAACCAGGTGAGGATCCACAGCCCGGTGGTGAAGCCGAGCGGGCTGGTCGGCGAGGGCCCGTCCGGCGTCCATTGCAGGATCGTGAACGCCCAATGCCACACCACGACGACGATCAGGCTCAGAGCACGTAGCCAGTCGACGTATTTATCGCGTTTCACTTGTCGATGTCACCCACGACGAAGAACATGGATCCCAAGATCGCCACCATGTCGGCCACCAGGTGCCCCGGCAGGATCTCGCGCAGCACCTGGATGTTGCTGAAGGAGGCGGAGCGCAGCTTCATCCGCCACGGCGTCTTGTCCCCCTTGGAGACCAGGTAGTAGCCGTTGATGCCGAGCGGGTTCTCGGTCCAGGCGTAGGTGTGGCCCTCGGGCACCTTCAGCACCTTGGGCAGGCGCTGGTTGATCGGGCCCGGCGGCAGGGAGCGCAGCTTGTCGACGCAGGCCTCGGCCAGATCGAGGGAGACCTTCACCTGGTCAAGCAGGACCTCGAAGCGGGCGTAGGAGTCGCCCGCGGTCCGCGTGACGACCTTGACCGGCAGCTCGGGGTAGGCCAGGTACGGCTGGTCGCGGCGCAGGTCGATGTCGACACCGGCGGCTCGGGCTATGGGGCCGCTCACGCCGTACTGCATGATCGTGTCGCGGTCGAGGACGCCGACGCCCTTGGTGCGCGCCAGGAAGATGTCGTTGTGCAGGATGAGGCCCTCGATGTCGGGGACCTTGCGGCGGGTCATCGCGACGGTCTCGGCCACGCGGTCCAGCCAGCCGAGCGGCAGTTCTTCCTTGAGCCCGCCGACGCGGTTGAACATGTAGTGCATGCGCCCGCCGGAGATCTCCTCCATGACGGCCTGGATGCGCTCGCGCTCCTCGAAGGCGTAGAAGAGCGGCGTGATCGCGCCCAGCTCCAGCGGGTAGGAGCCGAGGAACATCAGGTGGTTGAGCACCCGGTTGAGCTCGGCCAGCAGCGTACGCGCCCAGACCGCCCTGACCGGGACCTCCATGCCCAGCATGCGCTCGGCGGCCAGCACCACGCCGAGTTCGTTGGCGAACCCGGACAGCCAGTCGTGCCGGTTGGCCAGCATGATGATCTGCCGGTAGTCGCGGACCTCGAACAGTTTCTCCGCGCCCCGGTGCATGTAGCCGATGATGGGCTCGGCGCTGGAGATCCGCTCGCCGTCGAGCGTGAGCCGCAGCCTGAGCACGCCGTGGGTGGAGGGGTGCTGGGGGCCGATGTTGAGGACCATGTCCTCTGTGGCCAGTTCCTTCGCCCCTGCGCCGATCCCGATGATGCGCTCGGTCATTTCCCCATGCTCCCACCGGCCTCGCGCGCGATCTACTGTGCGGTCCTTTCATTCTGTACGGCGCGCCCAGGCGTAACGGGCCGTTCAAGAGACGGTATGGGGAGGAGTCGCAGGTCAGAGGGGTGGGGGACAATTACCACAACGGGGGGAGAAACCACCATGAAGCTAGCTTTCGACCTAGCTGCCCTGATCTCGCGAGTGACCATCGGCGTGATCTTCGTGGCCCACGGGTGGCAGAAATGGCAGAACGGACTGGGACCGACGTCACAGATGTTCACCCAGTCCGGCGTGCCCCAACCCGAGCTCGCGGCCGGTTTCACGACCGTGGCCGAGCTCGTGGGCGGCAGTTTCCTGATCATCGGACTGCTGACCCGCCTGGCCGCGCTGGCCCTGCTGTGCGTCAGCCTGGGCGCGATCATCTTCGTCCACGGTAAGAACGGCATCTTCGTCACCGACATGGGCTGGGAACTCGTCGGCGCGCTGGGCGCGGCCTGCCTGCTCCTGCTGGCCGCCGGGGCAGGCCGGATCAGCGTCGACAGCATCGCCCGCACGATCCTGAGCAGGCGCGCGGCCGACCAGACGCTGCCGGAGTCGACCGGGAGCGGCGCGACGACCACGACCATGCCCACGAACGTCCGCACCGTGCGGGAACCGCGCACCGAAACGGAACCGCCCGCCAACGGGACACAGCCGCCCACCGGGACGCAGCCGCCCGGCACCCGGGCAGAGCAGCCGCCCACGGGGACGCAGGCGCCCGGCAACGGGACGGAGCCGCGCGCCGACGTGCCGCGCCAGCCCACTCCGCCACCCGCCACGAGCAGCGGCGCGGCCCTGAGCGACGACGACATGAAGGCGCTCGACGCGCTGATGTCCGACGACCAGCCGAGGAAGAACCCGCCCGAGTGACGACCAGCCGAGGAAGAACCCGCCCGAGTGACGACCAGCCGAGGAAGAACCCGCCCGAGTGACGCCTAACGGGCGGCGAGGTTGACGGCAGAGAGGTCCCGCAGCGCGGTGATGAGCCGGTCGACGTGCTCGTCGGTGGTGCCGATGCCGATCGAGGCGCGCACCGCGGAGGCCGTCCCGTCCTCACAGCCGCCGTCGGCGGTACCCAGCAGATGCCGCACAAAGGGATGCGCGCAGAACTTGCCGTCGCGCACGCCGATCCCGTACTCGCCGGACAGCGCCTCGGCGACCTCGCGCGCGCTGTAGCCGTCCACGACGAAGGAGACGATGCCCACCCGCGGGTGGTCGGGACCCCACAGCGACAGCTCCCGCACGCCCTCGATCGAGGCCAGGCCGTCGCGCAGCCGCGCGATCAGCCGCTCCTCCTCGATGACCAGCGGCGCCCAGCCGGTCGCGCTCAGCGCGTCGCACGCCGCCGCCAGCGCGATCGCGCCGATCACGTTCGGGGTGCCGGCCTCGTGCCGGGGCTCGGGGTCGTCGTGCCACTCGGTGGACTCCTCGTCCGCGCCGACCGACTTCACCGCCCCGCCACCCTTGAGGTACGGCTCGCCGCTCGCCAGCCAGTCACGGCGCCCGATCAGCACACCGGCGCCGAAGGGCGCGTACAGCTTGTGGCCGGAGAAGACGACGTAGTCCAGGTCCAGGGCGGTCAGGTTGAGCTGGCGGTGCGGGACGAGCTGGGCGGCGTCGACCAGGATGCGGGCGCCGTGCCGGTGGGCGATGTGCGCGAGGGCGGCGATGGGCCACAGCTCGCCGGTGACGTTGGAGGCGGCGGTGACGACGAGCAGCTTGGGGCCGGAGATGGCGGCGAGGGCCTCGTCGGCCTGGCGGACGGCTTCGCCGGGGAAGGCGGGCGGCGCCAGCCGTACCGTCTTGTTCCAGGGGAGCAGCGAGGCGTGGTGCTCGCTGTCGAAGACCACGGTGGTGGTGCCCGCAGGCAGGACGCCGGCCAGCAGGTTCGTGGCGTCGGTGGTGTTGCGGGTGAAGATGACCGCGTCGTCGGGGCGGGCGCCGGCGAAGGCGCGGACGGTGTGGCGGGCCTGCTCGTAGCGGGCGGTGGTGAGCTGGGAGGCGTAGCCGGCGCCGCGGTGCACGCTGGAGTAGGCCGGGAGCGCGGCGGTGACGGCGGCGCTGACCGGCTCCAGACAGGGGGCGCTGGCGGCGTAGTCGAGGTTGGCGTAACCGACCAGCTTGCCGCCCTTGACCGGGACCTCCAGGTCGGCGCCGAGCACGGCCGGGACGGCACGGGCCTCGCCGTGCTGGGGCTGCTGCGACTGGGTCTGGGCGGGGACGGAGCTGAAGATGGTCAGCGTGGACACGGCAAGTCTCCTGGGGTCGTCGGGACCCCTGGAATCGCCACGGAGCCCGCGCTTGCCCGCCACACCTCGTGACGGACCAGGTCCTCACCCGGGGCACCCCGCCGCGGACGCGAGGGTTGCCGGCCAGCTAGCCGGGGCTTGTCGCTGGCACTCATGACCTACACGCAGCACTATAAGCGACACCCGGCCATAAATAGCAACCCCTTAACGCTGCGATCCGTCGTTGACCACCTCTCTGGGGTGGATCATCCCAGGCCAGCGACATATCCGAACTACTAAGGGGGATCGTGAACTTCTGCGGGGGTTAGGTCGTTGGTACCGGGAGATAGTTCCCGACAACGGAGGTGCGGAGATGTGGGACTGGGTAAGCAACCCGGAGATCTGGATCGGGTTCTTCACCCTGGTCGCCCTGGAGATCGTCCTGGGAATCGACAACATCATCTTCATCTCGATCCTCGCCGGGAAACTCCCTGAGCACCAGCGCGACCGGGCCCGGGTGCTCGGACTGGCCGCCGCGCTCATCAGCCGACTGCTCCTGCTGCTCGCCCTGTCCTGGGTGGTCAGGCTGACCGAGCCCTTGTTCGCCGTCTTCGGTCATGACATATCCGGCCGTGACCTGATTCTCATCCTCGGCGGCCTGTTCCTGCTGGCCAAGAGCGTCACCGAGATCGGCCACAGCATGGAGCTGAAGGGCGACAACGGCAAGCCGCGCAAGGCCGCCTCGTTCGCCTCGGTGATCATCCAGATCATGATCCTGGACATCGTCTTCTCGCTCGACTCGGTCATCACCGCGGTCGGCATGGTGAACGAGCTGGGCGTCATGGTCGCGGCGGTGATCGTGTCGGTGCTGGTCATGCTGTTCGCCTCCGGCCCGATCAGCCGTTTCGTGGACAAGCACCCGAGCATCAAGATGCTGGCCCTGTCCTTCCTGGTGCTGATCGGCGTGGTGCTTCTCGCGGAGGGCTTCGGCCAGCACATCTCCAAGGGCTACATCTACTTCGCGATGGCCTTCTCGGTCATCGTCGAACTGCTCAACATCAGGATGCGCAGCAGGCAGGCCAAGCGGTCCGAGCAGGAGAACGCCAAGGACGGCAGCTCGTAGGATGAAGCGGTGCGCTTTGACCCGTGGAATCCGGATTTCGTAGCCCATCCGTACGACGTCTACGCCGAGCTGAGGCGGGCTGAGCCGGTCAGCTTCTTCGAGCCGACCGGCCAGTACCTGGTCTCGCGATACGCCGACGTCAACGCGCTGCTGCGTGATCGCCGGCTCGGCCGTTCCTACCTGCACGTCGCCGAGCACGAGGAGTTCGGGCAGGAGGCGCCGCCGGACTTCCAGGAGCCGTTCTGGCGGGTGGTCAACGCGAGCATGCTCGACGTGGAGCCGCCCGTCCACACGCGGCTGCGCCGCCTGGTCTCCAAGGCGTTCACGCCGAGGATGGTCGAGTCGCTACGGCCGCGCGTACGGGCGATCGCGGGCGGGCTGGTGGACGCCTTCGTGGCCAAGGGCGGCGGCGACCTGCTCGCCGAGGTGGCCGAGCCGCTGCCGGTGACGGTGATCGCCGAGATGCTCGGCATTCCCGACGCCGACCGGCACCTGCTGCGCCCCTGGTCGGCCGACATCTGCCTCATGTACGAGCTGAACCCGTCGCCGCAGGCCCAGCACACGGCGGTCCGCGCGGCGGCCGAGTTCGCCGACTACCTGAAGGACCTGGCCCGCGAGCGCAGGCGGCAGCCCGGCGAGGATCTCGTCAGCGCGCTGGCCCAGATCGAGGAGCTGACCGAGGACGAGCTGGTCGGCACCTGCGTGCTGCTGCTCAACGCCGGCCACGAGGCCACCGTGAACGTCACCGGCAACGGCTGGTGGTCGCTGTTCAGGAACCCGGCCGAGCTGGAACGGCTGCGCGCCGACCGCTCCCTGCTCCCGACGGCGATCGAGGAGCTGATGCGCTGGGACACGCCGCTGCAGATGTTCGAGCGCTGGGTTCTGGAGGACATCGAGGTGGAGGGTGTGGCGATCCCGAAGGGTGTGGAGGTGGCGCTGCTGTTCGGCTCCGCCAACCGCGACCCCGAGGTCTTCGCCGACCCCGATCGCCTGGACGTGGGCCGCGCCGACAACCCGCACATCTCCTTCGGCGCCGGCATCCACTTCTGCCTGGGCGCGCCGCTGGCCAGGATCGAGCTCATGGAGTCCTTCGGCGCCCTGCTGGAGAAGGCGCCGAACCTGGAGCTGGTCCGCGAGCCGGTGTGGAAGCCCGGCTACGTCATCCGCGGCCTGGAGTCGCTGGAGGTCACGACCGGTTGATCGCCCGGTCGCCGCCGAACATCCCGGCCGGGTCGTGCCGCTGTTTGACCTCCGTCAGCCGCCGCAGATGCTCGGGCGTGAAGGCCCGCGCCGCCTGCTCCGGCACGCCCATGAAGTTGAGCGGCACGAACCCGGTCGCGCTGCCCGCCAGCGCGGCCGAGAACCGGTCGCCGAAAGCCGCCACGTCGGCCGCGGCCCGCTCGTCCGGCACCATGCTGACGGCCCCGACGGCGAAGTCGCCCTGCCAGTAGCCAAGCCCGGCGTCGTCCGCGTGCGGGAGCCCGGCCACATGCCTGACCAGGATGAAGGCGTACGGCTCCGCCCCGCGCGGCGCCACCTCCACCAGGTAGTCGAGCACCGCGTCGGACAGCTCCGTCACCATCTCGCCCCGCATCGTGTAGGGCAGCGGGTCGACCGGATCCCGGGTCACCGCGTCGATCTCGGTGAACGGCAGCGGCCCGGCCATGTCCACCACCAGGCCGGGCACCGCCCGCATCGGCGCGACCAGGTCCTCGGCGCCGGAGCCGGTGGCGCACAGGCACACGCGCACGTACGAGCGGCCGCGCATCGGCTCGGGCACGAAGGGCGCGTCCGGCAGGTGGAGCGTCCCGGCGGCCGAGGTGATCGAGGCCGGCAGGTCCGCGGTCCACTCGCGGTAGGCGGTCAGCACCTGCCGGGTCAGCTCGACCGGCCAGTACAGGCCGCCGCCGTAGATCCGCGGTTCGGGGACGAGCTTGATCCGCAGCGCGGTGACCGCGCCGAGGTTCGGTCCGCCGCCGCGCAGCGCCCACATGAGGTCCGGCTCGCCGGCGTCGTCGAGCCACCGCAGGTTCCCGTCGGCGGTGACGATCTGGGCGGCGGTGATGGCGTCGCAGGCCAGGCCGTACTGGCGGGACAGGAAGCCGAGCCCGCCGCCGAGGCTGTTCCCGACGACGCCGACGTGGGTGCTGGATCCGGTCAGCGGCACCAGGCCGTGGGGGTGGGCGGCGGCGATGACGTCCTTCCACGTGGCGCCGGCGCCGACCGTGGCGGTG
Source organism: Nonomuraea sp. NPDC059007 (assembly GCF_042740555.1). Lineage (NCBI taxonomy): Bacteria > Bacillati > Actinomycetota > Actinomycetes > Streptosporangiales > Streptosporangiaceae > Nonomuraea > Nonomuraea sp. NPDC059007. The sequence continues at coordinate 72,683 of NZ_JBHYJD010000042.1, forward strand.
CCGGCGGCCGGGTCGATCTCGACGCCGGTCAGCTCGGAGGTGACGATGAGCAGGTCGCCGGTCGTGGCCGGGCGCAGCGCGCCGTGGCCGGTGTTCTGCACGCGGACGCGTAGATCGTTCGCGGCGGCGTAGCGGACCGCCTCCCGGACGTGCTCGGGCGATGTGGCCAGCACGGTGAGGGAGGGTTCGTGGGTGACGGCGAGGTTCCAGGGGGTGGGAGCCGCGCGGAGCAGACCACTGGGCAGATCCATGAGGGTAATCGTCTCATGGCGCAGAGTGATCACGCATGCTGCTGGAGCCAGCCGAAGCCGCCCAGGCCGCGCGGGTCGATCAGCTCGCCCTCCTCGGAGGCGCGCGCCAGCGCGCGCAGGTATCCGCGGGGGTCGGTGTGGGCCAGGTCGAGGGGCGGGCGGGCGGCGGTGATGCCGAGGGCGCGCAGGGTGTCGCGCTGTGTGGACAACGTTGTGGATATCGCGCCGACCCGCTCACCGGCGGCGGCGCACGAGTCGAGTGCCACGTGTGCGGTGATGTCGCAGGTCCCGTCTGGTATGGGCGGGACGACCGAACCGTCGCGGTATCCGGTGAGCGTTCCGCAGGGCGGCCGGTTATCCACAGGGTGTGAATAGTCGACGGCCACCGCCAGGCCGCGGGCCAGCCGTACGATGACCGCCGCCCACGCGGCGTCACGGGCGCGGCCGATCTCCGCGCGGGCGCCGACGCACGCCAGGGGCCACCAGCGGGCGAGCCACTCCTCGTCGGCGGGGTGCGGCGGCTCGCCGAGGCGCTCCTCGCCGGTCTCGGTGTCGACCATGACCAGCCGGGGGCCCTCGGCGGTGTGCTCGGCCACGTCGAGCGGAATGTTGTCGAGCCACTCGTTGGCGATCGCCAGGCCGGTGATGCCGCCGGGGATGGTCTGCGACCAGGCGATGCGCTCGGGCAGCTGGGACGGCCTGGCGGAGAGGTCGACGGCGGTGACGTTCAGGCGTACGGCCAGCTCGGGCGGTGCGGCCGCGAGCACGCGGCTGACCAGGACCCCCTCCCCGGCGCCGACGTCGACGAAGTCGAGTCGCTCCGGGTGGCCGAGCTCGGCGTCGACCCGGAGAAGGAGCGTGAGCACCGCGTCGGCGAACGCGGCCCCGGCGCTGACCGAGGTGCGGAAGTGGCCGGAAGGGCGTTCGCGCAGGTAGAAACCCCTGTCGCCATAGAGTGCGCGCTCCATCGCGGCACGCCAGGTGAGCCACATTCCTGGACTATCTCATGACCAGGCGCCGACACGCACAGTGATGCCATGACTACTTATTGTGGCGAGATTGCGCTATCGTTACTCATGGTCACCGGCGATCGTCCCGGCCCGCCCCCCAGCGGGCTCGGTCCGGTCCCACCGGTCGGCCGAGTAAGTAGCTGAAGCGGCCACCCGGGGCCGCGTCATCGAGAGGAGCCCCCCAAATGCTCAAGAAGACCTTCGTCGCGGCCGGCGCCTTCGCCATGCTGGCCCTGGCCACCCCAGCCCAGGCCGACCTCGTCACCTCCGGTAACAACGGCGTGCTCTCCGGCAACCAGGTGTTCGCCCCGGTCCGGATTCCGATCAACATCTGTGGCAACGCCGTCGCCGTGCTCGGCCAGGCGGTCGCCGGCTGCAAGGGCGGCGCGCACACCAGGTAGACGGACGGAGGGCTCGGACCGGTTATGGCAACCCGGCCCGAGCCCTTTTCGGCCGGCCAGTCGGCGGATGGCCGGTCGATGGTGCACTCCCAAGGGGGTAGCACATCGTCATTGCGGGCGTCGGGTCCACTATGGGCTCGGCGCCCGCTGCCATGCGATGAAAATCCCCTCTCCTCATCTCTCCCGACAGGGGGTGCACGTTTTGTATGCCCTTGTCGGATTTGTCGTTAACGCAACATGCGGTAAAAGCCCGGTCACCTGTGCATGGCAAGGCTCCAGTTACGCTGGTCGGCAGCGCCAACAGGGGACAGGGACAGGACGACATGGACGCAGGTGATCGCCCGGCACGGCTGGCCGTCGGCGTGGTCGGGGCGGGCAAAGTGGGCTCGGCACTCGGTGCCGCGCTGGCCCAGGCCGGCCATCGCATCGTGGCCGCCAGCGGGGTCTCCGACAGTTCCCAGCGCTGGGCTGCCGAGCGGCTCGGCGTCGCCACCTCCAGGCCCGAGGACGTGGTCGCGGCCGGCGAGCTGATCCTGCTCACGGTGCCCGACGACGCGTTGCCCGGCCTGGTCGGCGGTCTGGCCGCCACCGGCGCCGACCTGCGCGGCAAGCTGGTCGTCCACGCCAGCGGCGCCTACGGGCTGTCCGTGCTCGACCCGGCGGCGCGGGCTGGAGCGCTCCCGCTGGCGCTCCACCCGGTGATGACGTTCACCGGCCGTGACGACGACATCAACCGGCTGACCGGCATCTCCTACGGCGTCACCGCGCCCGACCCGCTGCGCCCGATCGCCGAGGCGCTGGTCATCGAGATGGGCGGCGAGCCGGTCTGGATCGCCGACGCCGACCGCGCGCTCTACCACGCCGCGCTCGCCGGGGCGGCCAACCACATGGTGACGCTGATCGCCGAGTCCTCGGAACTGCTGGAGGGCATCGGCGTCGAGCACCCCGGCCGCATGCTCGGGCCGCTGCTCGGCGCCGCGCTCGACAACGTGCTCAGGCTGGGCATCGCCGGGCTGACGGGGCCGGTCGTACGCGGCGACGCCGGAACGGTCCGCAAGCACGTGGACGCCCTCATCCTGGCCGCGCCCGAGGCCGCCGACGCCTACATCGCCCTGGCCCGGCTCACGGCCGACCGCGCGCTCGCGGCGGGTCTGCTCAAACCCGAGGAGGCGGAGAGGTTGCTCGACGCGCTGGGCGGCAACATATGGACCTGACAGGGACCGGACGGCCCTGATCGTGGCATAGGAGGCTGTGGCGTGGAGCTGATCGTCGCGCGCAATCGCGCTGACCTGGTCAAGGCTCGGGGAGAGGGCAGGGTCGCCCTGGTTCCGACCATGGGGGCGCTGCACGAGGGACATCGGGCGCTCATCCGCGAGGCCAGGGCGCTGGCCCCCCGGGTGGTCGTCAGCATCTTCGTCAATCCCCTGCAGTTCGGCCCTTCCGAGGACTTCTCCCGTTACCCGCGCACCCTGGAGGCCGACCTCGACGTCTGCCGCGCGGAGGGCGTGCGCGTGGTCTTCACCCCGGCGGCCGAGGAGATCTACCATCCCGACCGGCAGGTGAGCGTCTCATCCGGGCACATGGGCACGATCGTCGAGGGCGCGGTCCGCCCCGGGCACTTCGACGGCGTGCTGACCGTCGTGCTCAAGCTGTTCAACCTGGTGCAGCCCGACGTGGCCGTCTTCGGCCAGAAGGACGCCCAGCAACTGGCGATGATCCGGCGCATGGTGGCCGACCTCGACCTGCCGATCGAGATCGCCGGCATCCCCACGGTGCGCGAGCCCGACGGCCTGGCGATGTCCAGCCGCAACCGCTACCTGTCGCCGGACGAGCGGCGGACCGCCCTCGCGCTGTCGCGGGCCCTGTTCGCCGGCGCGGCCGAGTCCGTGGAGTCCAGGCCGGCGCGCATCAAGGCGGCGGCGCGGGCCGTGCTCGACGGGGCCGATCTGGCCCTCGACTACCTCGTGCTGGTCGACCCGGCCACGTTCGCCGAGGTCGGCGAGACGTACACGGGTGAGGCGGTCCTCGCCGTCGCCGCGAAGGTCGGCGGCACGCGGCTCATCGACAACGCCGTCCTGCGCCTGTCCTGAAAAGGTGCCACCCCGGCGATAGGTCACTCATCGGGAGGGGTTATCGTCATATTGACGAAATTCCCTCGATGAGGAGACCCCCATGAGTGGACCGGCGATCCCCCTGCGGCTCAGCGCGCCGGAGCCCGGCTGGACCCGCGAGGCCGACGTGGTCGTGGTGGGCTCGGGAGTGGCCGGGCTGACCGTGGCGTTGCGCCATGCCGAGCTACGGCCCGAGGCCAAGGTGCTCGTCGTCACCAAGGATGTGCTTGAGGAAGGTTCGACCCGGTTCGCGCAGGGCGGGATCGCGGCGGTGCTCGATCCCGGCGACAGCCCGGAGGAACACCTGAACGACACACTGATCGCCGGGGTCGGGCTGTGCGATCGGCGGGCCGTACGCGCTCTGGTGACCGAGGGGCCGCGGGCGCTGCGGCGGCTGATCGCGCGCGGCGCCAGGTTCGACCTGACAGACGGCGGCGAGCTGCAGCTCGGCCGCGAGGGCGGGCACCGGCGCGACCGGATCGTCCACGCGGGCGGCGACGCGACCGGCGCCGAGGTGCAGCGCGCGCTCGTCGCGGCGCTGCGCGAGCGCGGGATCGAGGTCATCGAGCACGCGCTCGTGCTCGACCTGCTCAAGGACGCCGCCGGGCGGGCCGCCGGGGTGACGCTGCACGTCATGGGCGAGGGCGCGAGCGACGGCGTCGGCGCGGTACGCGCGGGCGCCGTCGTGCTGGCCACGGGCGGCATGGGGCAGGTCTACCAGTCGACCACCAACCCGCTGGTCTCCACCGGGGACGGTGTGGCGCTGGCGCTGCGCGCCGGGGCGGTGGTGCGCGACCTGGAGTTCGTCCAGTTCCACCCGACCGTGCTCTGGCTCGGCGAGGACGCCACCGGCCAGCAGCCGCTGATCTCCGAGGCGGTCAGGGGCGAGGGCGCGTTCCTCGTGGACGAGCGCGGCACGCGCTTCATGGACGAGGTGCACGAGCTCGCCGACCTCGCCCCCCGCGACGTGGTCGCCAAGGCGATCATGCGCAGGGCCGGGCAGGTCTACCTCGATGGCCGCCACTTCGGCGAGGACAAGTGGCGCACCCGCTTCCCCACGATCCGCGCGCTCTGCCTGGAGCACGGCATCGACCCGGTCAAGGAGCTGATCCCGGTCGTGCCCGCCGCGCACTACGCCAGCGGCGGCGTCCGCACCGACCTGCACGGCCGCACCTCCATCCCCGGCCTGTACGCCTGCGGCGAGGTCGCCTGCACCGGCGTGCACGGCGCCAACCGCCTGGCCTCCAACTCGCTGCTGGAGGGGCTCGTCTTCGCCGAGCGCATCGCCCAGGACATCCAGCCCGCGGTACGGCCGGCGCCCACGGACCCCGAGACCCAGGAAGGCCTGTTCGACCCGCGCGTCCGCCCCAGGATCCAGGCCCACATGAGCAGGGGAGCGGGCGTGCTGCGCAGCCGCGAGTCGCTGGTCCTGACCGCGAAGGCGCTCGGCGACGCCCGCTGGACGCCGGTGCGGGTGCCGCCGTGCACCGAGGCGTGGGAGACGACGAACCTGCTCACGGTGGCGACCGTGCTGACCGCCACCGCCGTGGCCCGCGAGGAGACCAGGGGCTCGCACTGGCGCGAGGACTTCGGCGAGCGCGACGACGAGCGCTGGCTGGGACATCTGGACGTGCGACTGACCGAGGAAGGCTTGCAGATGACTTACACGCCGCACGGGCTCGCGCTGGACACCGGCGCGCCCGAGATCCAGGACGTGATCGACCGGGCGCTGGCCGAGGACCTCCAGGAGGCCGGTGACGTGACCAGCCTGGCCACGATCCCGGCCGGGCACCGGTCGGCCGGGGACGTGGTGGCCCGCGAGGACGGCGTGGTCGCGGGGCTGGCCGTGGCGGAGGCGGTCTTCCTGCGGCTGGGGGCGAGCCGTACGACGAGGCTGGTGGAGGACGGGCAGCGGGTCGAGGCGGGAGAGGTGCTGATGACGGTCGAGGGGCCCACGCGCGCCCTGCTCACGGCCGAGCGGACCGCGCTCAACCTGCTCACGCACCTGTCGGGCATCGCGACGCGGACCGGCGCCTGGGTCGCGGCGGTGGAGGGCACAGGGGCGCGGGTGCGCGACAGCCGTAAGACGTTGCCGGGGTTGCGGGCGCTGGAGAAGTACGCGGTGCGGGCCGGAGGCGGCGTCAACCACCGCATGTCGCTGTCGGACGCGGCGCTGATCAAGGACAATCACGTGGTCGCCGCCGGGGGAGCCGGGGCGGCGTTCAGGGCGGTCAGGGAGCGGTACCCGGATCTGCCGGTCGAGGTCGAGGTCGACACGCTGGAGCAGCTGCGGGAGGTGCTGGCCGAGGGGGCTGAGGTGGTTCTGCTGGACAACTTCACCGTCGAGGAGATGGCGCTCGCCGTACAAATCACGAAAAATCAGGCGAAGTTGGAGGCCAGTGGGGGACTGACCTTGGAAATGGCCCGTGATGTGGCTGAAACTGGCGTTGACTATCTTGCGGTGGGAGCGCTTACGCATTCCGCGCCGGCCCTGGACATCGCACTGGATCTACGGGGGTAATTGATGCTGCTCACGATCGACGTCGGCAACACGCACACCGTGCTCGGTCTCTTCGAAGGCGAAGAGGTGATCGAGCACTGGCGGCTGGCCACCGACGCCCGCCGCACCGCCGACGAGATCGCCGTCGTGCTCCAGGGGCTGCTCGGCCAGTCACCGCTGCTCAAGGGAGCCGACGTCAGCGGCATCGCGATCTGCTCGACCGTCCCGTCCGTGCTGAACGAGATGCGGGAGATGTGCCGCCGCTACTACGGCGACGTGACCGCGGTGATCGTGGAGCCGGGCATCCGCACCGGCGTGCCGGTCCGCATGGACAACCCCAAGGAGGTCGGCAGCGACCGGGTGGTGAACGCCCTGGCCGCCATCGACCAGTACGGCGGGCCGTGCGTCATCGTCGACTTCGGCACCGCCACGTCCTTCGACGCGGTCTCGGCCAAGGGCGAGTACGTGGGTGCGGTCACCGCGCCCGGCATCGAGATCTCCGTCGACGCGCTCGCCGCCGCCGGCGCCCAGCTCCACAAGGTCGAACTGATCAGGCCGCGCTCGGTCATCGGCAAGAACACCGTCGAGGCGCTCCAGGCCGGCATCATCTACGGCTTCGCCGGCCAGGTCGACGGCATCGTCGAGCGGATGGTGGCGGAACTGGCCGACGACCCGGACGAGGTGACCGTGGTGGCCACCGGCGGGCACGCCGCGCTGGTGGTGGGGGAGTCGCGCTCGATCGACGTGCACGAGCCGTGGCTGACCCTGATCGGCCTGCGGCTCATCTACAACCGCAACACGACATGAGCGAGCGGCCCCCCGCTCGGGAATGGGGGGCCGCTCGCGGCTTGCGGGCGTCGTTACTCGGACTCGGCCGTGTACAGGTACTTCCACGAGCCGCACTTGGTCGGGTGGCTGCTGTGCGGGCCGATCTGGCAGACCTTGACGCGCAGGCTGAAGACGTCCTCCTCGGAGAAGGCGTACTTCTTGTAGCCGGGGTAGCCGCAGTACTTCTTCGTGTAGACCGTGGACCAGTCGTAGTCGAAGTCGCTGGCCTGGAACTTCACGTACGCGCACTTGCCACCCTGCTTGTAGGTGCGGGAGTCGAGGTCGTAGAGCCGGCCCGTCACGGAGACGGTGTTGGACTCCTGGTGCTCGTCCCACTCGACGCCGACCCAGCCGTGCGACTTGGCCTGGTAGTGCTTGGAGTAGACGGGTCCCCAGTACGAGCTGTAGTCGTAGCTCGACGTGCTGGCGGAGGCGGCGGTCGGCAGGCTGAGGGCGAGGGCGGAGGTGGCGGCAACGGCGAGGGCGCCGATCGCGATCTTCTTTATCATGGTCTCTCTCCTGGAACCCGGAGGTGCTGTGCTCCATTGGTAACGGAGAGTTCTTGCAGCGCCCCTGCAGGGAGCCGACGAGCCCTTGCAGTTCGCCATATCCCCTACCCTTTGTTCTTGTGAGCGACGAACTTCCCGAGCAGATGCGCATCCGGAGGGAGAAGCTCGACCGCCTCCGCAGCGAGGGCGTCGAGCCCTTCCCGGTCAACTTCCCCCGTACGGCGACGAACGCCGAGGTCAGGGAGAAATACCAGGGCCTGGAGCCGGACACCGCCACGGGAGACAGGGTCGCGATCGCCGGCCGGGTCATGCTCAACCGCGTCGGCGGCAAGCTGTGCTTCGCCACCCTGCGCGACGGCTCCGGCGACCTGCAGGTCATGGTCTCGCTCGACAAGGTCGGCGAGGAGTCGCTGGCCGCCTGGAAGAGCGACGTCGACCTCGGTGACCACGTCGGCGTCGAGGGCGAGGTCATCACCTCGCGCCGCGGCGAGCTGTCGATCCTGGCCGACTCCTGGCAGATCACCGCCAAGTGCCTGCGCCCGCTGCCCGAGAAGCACCTCGGCCTCACCGACCCCGAGGCCCGCGTCCGCCAGCGCTACGTCGACCTCATCGTCAACGACGAGGCCCGCAGGATGGCCCACCTGCGCAGCGCCACCGTCCGTGCCGCGCGCGACTTCTGGCACGAGGAGGGCTACCTCGAGGTCGAGACCCCGATGCTCCAGCCCATCCACGGCGGGGCGACGGCGCGGCCGTTCAAGACCCACATCAACGCCTACAACATGGAGCTCTACCTTCGCATCGCGATCGAGCTCTACCTCAAGCGGCTCGTGGTCGGCGGCATCGAGAAGGTCTTCGAGATCAACCGCAACTTCCGCAACGAGGGCGCGGACTCCACGCACAACCCCGAGTTCACCATGCTCGAGGCCTACGGCACCTACCTCGACTACCACGACATGGCCGACCTGACCCAGCGCATGTACCAGAAGTGCGTCGTGGCCGCGCTGGGCACGTCCGTGGTGGAGCACGACGGCGTCGAGGTTGACCTGGGCATCAAGGAGTGGCCGCGCATCACGCTCTACGGCTCGGTCTCCGACGCGCTGGGCGAGGAGATAACGACCGAGACCTCGCTTGAGCAGGTCCGGAAATATGCCGACAAGCGGGACATTCATTGGGACCCGAAGTGGGGCCAGGGCAAGCTCGTCCAGGAGATCTTCGAAGAGCTGGTCGAGCACACGCTCATCCAGCCCACCTTCGTCATGGACTACCCGCTGGAGACCTCGCCGCTGGCCCGCAACCACCGCGACAACCCGCTGGTCACCGAGAAGTGGGACCTCATCGGGTTCGGCACCGAGCTGGGCACCGCCTACTCCGAGCTGAACGACCCGATCGAGCAGCGCCGCCGCCTGGTCGAGCAGTCGCTGCTGGCCGCCGGCGGCGACCTTGAGGCGATGCAGCTGGACGAGGACTTCCTCCAGGCTCTGGAGTACGCCATGCCGCCCACCGGCGGCGTGGGCGTCGGCATCGACCGGATGATCATGGCCTTCACCGGCAGGAACATCCGCGAGACCATCCTGTTCCCGCTGGTCAAGCCCACCGGCTGACCCGTTACGGGGTGAGGACGAACCGCCCGCGCTGCCCTCCTGCCGACAGCCGGGCGTAGGCCTCCGCCGCCTTCTCCAGGGGGTGGGTGCCGGCCAGGCGTACCGTCAGCCGGCCCGCCTCCGCCCAGCGTGCCACCTGGGCCAGCTGGCCGGCGTCGGCGCGTACGTACACGCTGGAGACGTGGATTCCGCGCAGCGGGATCGGCGCCGCCCCTGCGGCCACCGCCACGTACGCGCCCCCGGCCCGCACCGAGTCCAGCGCGGTGAGCCCCACGATCGCGGCGTCGACCACGCCGTCCACCCCGCCGGGCACCAGGGCGCGCACGGCCGCGGCCAGGTCGGCGTCGCGGGGCACGAACCACTCCGCCCCGAAGCCGCGCACCAGCTTCTCGTCGTCGGCGCCGGCCAGTCCGGCGACCCGCAGCCCGCGCGCGGCGGCGATCTCCACCAGGTAGCCGCCCAGCGCACCGGCGGCCCCGGTCACGAGGAGAGTCTGCCCGGGAGCCAGATCGGCCAGGTCGAGGGCCTGGATGGCGGTCAGCGTGTTCAGCGGCAGCGTGGCGGCCTGCGCCGGCGTCAGCCCTTCGGGCGCGGCGGCGACCTCGGAGACGTCGAGCAGCACGTACTCGGCCTGCGCCTTGTACGGCAGCATCAGCCGGTCGGACAGCCCGAACACCGCCTGCCCGGCCGTCAACCCGCCGACCCCCGGCCCCACCTGGTCGACCACCCCGGCCACGTCCCACCCGAGCCCGTACCGCTCCATGGGGTCGGTCAGCTTGTAGCCGGGCAGCGACCCCGAGGCGGTGAACAGGTCGATCGGCTGCACGGCGGCCGCGGTCACCTTCACGCGTACCTGCCCGGGTCCGGCCTGCGGCACCGGGACCGTGACGATCTCTACTTCACCCTCGCGCCCGACCAGCGCTCGCATCGTTGTCATGCGGCCACGGTAGGAAGGCTTACTCTCTTTTGGTAAGAAGGCACCTGAAGGTGCGTAAGCAACCCGGAGGAATGCCGTGCCCACCCAGTCGGCCGCGGACAGGCGCGCGGCAGCCCGCCTGGCCTACGACGCGTACATCGCCAAGTGCCCCTCGCGCCAGCTCCTCAGCACGCTCAGCGACAAGTGGGTGAGCCTCATCCTCACCGCGCTCGCCGGCGGCTCCCAGCGCTACAGCGACCTGGCCAGGACCATCGCCGGCGTCAGCCAGAAGATGCTCACCCAGACCCTGCGCAGCCTGGAGCGCGACGGCCTGGTCTCCCGCACCCTCACCCCGTCGGTCCCCGTGCGCGTCGACTACGAGCTCACCGATCTGGGCCGCACGCTCCTGCCGATCGTGGCCGCGATCAAGGAATGGGCCGAGGCCCACATCGAGGACGTCCTGGCCGCCAGAACCCGCTACGACAACCGCACCTGAAGCCTGGCCAGCCCCCGCAGGACCACGTTCTCCTTGTACGGCGGCGCCTCCTCGACCAGCTTCAGCTCCGGCGCCGCCCGGGCCAGCGCCCGCAGCGCGATCTCGCCCTCCATGCGCGCCAGCGTGGCCCCGAGGCAGAAGTGGATCCCGAGCCCGAAGGCCAGATGCCGCTCCGGCGCCCGTCCGGGGTCGAACCGTCCCGGGTCGAAGCGGTCCGGATCGGGGAAGACGGCGGGGTCGCGGTTGGCCGCGCCGACCAGCGCCATCACCGGCGTGCCCGCGGGCACGGCCGTGCCGCCAAGCTCCGCCTCCCGCAGCGCCGTCCTGGCGGTGAGCTGCACCGGCGGGTCGTAGCGCAGCACCTCCTCGACCACCGGCTGGGGATCGTCCGCCGCCCGGTGGAGCATGCCGTGCCCGGCCAGGTTGAGTACGCCGTTGGCGATCAGGTTGACGGTCGTCTCGTGCCCGGCGACCAGCAGCAGGACACAGGTGGCCAGGAGTTCGGCCTCGGTGAGCTCCCGGACCTGGGTCAGGGCGCTGAGCAGGTCCTCGCCGGGGCGTACGCGGCGCTCGGCCAGCAGTTCACGGAAGTACGCGCGGAACTCCAGACTTGCCCGCTCGGTGGTGTCCGCCTGGCCCGCGGGCAGCATCGGGTCGAGGCTACGGGCGAGCGTCTCGCTCCAGCCGCGGAAGCGCTCGTAGTCCTCGGGCGGTACGCCGAGCATCTCGGTGATCACCAGGACCGGCAGCGGATAGGCGAACTCGGCGACCAGATCGGCCTCCCCGCCCATGGCGCCGATCAGCTCCGCGGTGATCGCCTCGACCCTGGGGCGCAGCCGTTCGAGCATGCGGGGCGTGAACGCCCGGCTGACCAGAGCCCGCAGCCGCGTGTGGTCGGGCGGGTCGAGACGCAGGAACGACACCTGTGGCCGGTCGGGGTCATCGGTGTCCGCCGGGACGTGCCCGTGGCCGAAGCGGGGGTCGCGCAGCATGGCCGAGACGTGCTCGTGTGATGTGGCTACCACCAAACCGCCGCGGGTATGAAATAAATCGCCACGCTCGCGAAGCTCCCGGTACTTTCCGTACGGGTCACGCCGGAACCCGGGATCGAACGGATCGAATCCCAGCACGTCGGCGGGGGTCAGTGTCGGTGACCGAGGGGCGTTGTAAGGATCAGTGAGATCGCTCATCGTGCCCCGAAGTGTGACGACATATGGCGAGTAGTTCACATAGATTTGATCATGTCAATACAGCTGGTCAAGCTGGGCAATTGTCGAGCTTGACGACCTTTCCTGAATGCGTTTACCGTCTGCGGGACGAGCGCGTTGCGCGGTCCGATACGTCTGCGAGTTCTGCTGTTGGGGGGAGGGCTCCCGATGGATGTGCTCACCGAGGGCGTTGAGCTGAGCCACGCCGATTTAGCCTTGCTCGCCGAGCTGGCCAAGGGAGTCACGGTCGATCGGGTAGGGCGCCGGCTGGAGATCAGCGGACGCACGGTACGCCGCCGTTTGCGAGGGATATGCGACAGGATCGGTGTGGCCACCGCCATCGAGGCGGTGGCCTGGGCGGCACGCCGCCAGCTGATCTAGCAGGACCGAGACTCGACCCCGCCGGTTCGCCCGGCGGGGTCGGTTTTGGCTGGCGTGGGGTCCTGGTTCCGTCTCTTTGGCGGGGTCAGTTCGCGATGCGGACCGCGCCCGCCCACGGGCGGCGGGAGATCGACGCCAGGCGCACGACGTCGCCGGTCTGCGGCGCGTGCACCATCATGCCGCCGCCGACGTAGATGCCGACGTGGTGCAGGTCGCTGTAGAAGAACACCAGGTCACCGGGGCGCAGCTCCTCGCGGGAGATGCGGGTGCCGGCCGTCCACTGGTCGCCGGTGTAGTGCGGCAGCGAGATGCCGACCCGCTGGTAGGCCGCCATGACCAGGCCCGAGCAGTCGTAGGAGCTGGGACCCTCGGCGCCCCACACGTACGGCTTGAGCTGCTGCGTCAGCGCCCACCTGGCCGCCTCGGCCGCCTTGCCGGAGCCGGCGATCGGCAGGCTGACCCGCACCGCGCGGGTGCCCGGCCGCCCGGCCTCGCCGATGGCCCGCTGGAACAGGTCGCTCTCGACCTTCTTGACCAGCTTGCTGATCTTGTCGCGTCGGGCGTCCAGGTCCTCGACGATCTCGGTGACCTTGTCGATGCGGGTCTTCGCCTCGGACTGCGCCTTCTCGGCCAGTTCCCTGGCGCGGGTGACCTGGTTGACCTCCTCGCCCTGCTGCTGCTCCAGCGCGAAGCTGGTCGCGGCGCGGTCGAGGAAGAGCTCGGGGTCGTCGGAGGCGGCGAAGGCGAGGGCGCGGCTGAAGCCGCCCATCATGTACTCGCTCTGGGCGAGCATGCCCGCCCGCTGGCGCTTGGTGGCGAGATCGGCCTCGCTGGAGGCCAGCGTCTTCTTGGCGGCGTCGACGGCCTTCTGGGCGTCCCTGAGTTTCACACGCTGGCCGTTGAACTGCTCGCTGAGCGTCTCGATCTCCGTGTGGAGCTTCTCGGCCTGCTCCGACAGTTGCTTGAGCGACGGCTTCGGATCGGCGGCGGCGGAACCGAGAGGCGTGACGGTGAACGTCACCGCGGCTACGGCTGCCGTCAGGACGACCAGCCGCTTCTTGATGCCTGGTTCGGGAGGGCGGGCATGCTTGCCCGCGGGCTTCCCCTCACGGTTACGCGTGCGCTTCACCAACCAGCTCCTCTCATGGCCGCCTACCGGGTTAGCTGACGGGTTCGGGCCGGAGCAGCCCTACCGAGCCGTGGCTCGGATTCACCCCGGGATGGCCTGCGGCCACTGGCGGGTCCCCGGCTCCCCAGGGGAGGGGATTAGGCGTGCCGCCGCGCGTAAGAACGCGGGTGACATCGACGCTGGACACTAGTGCACTCCAGGTTCGTGCTCAACCAGAACTGCCAAGTCTGTTGAGGTTTCACAACCGAAGTGTCACGGGGGGATCACGTGCTCCGCCGTACAGGAGCGACTTTATGCGCACTTTGCGGGTGCATGGGACGTACGTGAGGTTCGGTGTCACCGGGGGAGTCATTGCTCGTCACCGGCTATTCGCCTGGTGGTTGAGGGGGCGATGGCTGTTGTCGGGCATGCTCGTCCACTGGGTGAGATGGTTGAGGAAGTAGGCGGGCAAATAGGGGGCAGCCGTAATTGCGTCTGTACTCTGAAGTGCCATGGAACAGGTCGCCGAACGGGCGGTACCCGACATCGAGGTCGTCGTGAGGCGGGCTCGCACGCCGGATGTCCGGACGATCAGGCGCCTGGTCGACACTTATGCCGGAGCCGGGCCGCGCCTGCTGGAAAAGGCCACGGTCACTCTTTACGAGGACGTCCAGGAGTTCTGGGTGGCTGAGCGTGGCGGGCAGGTCGTCGGATGCGGTGCCCTGCACGTGTTGTGGGAGGACCTCGCCGAGATTCGCACCGTGGCCGTCGATCCCGACGCCCGCGGTCTCGGAGTTGGGGGCCAAATCGTTACCGCTTTGATCGGAACGGCCCGCGAACTCGGGCTGCGGCGGGTGTTCTGCCTGACATTCGCGGTAGATTTCTTCGCCGCGCATGGGTTCCGCCCGATCCAGGGCACGCCGGTATCTCCCGAGGTCTACGCCGAGCTGCTCGCCTCCTATGACGAGGGCGTAGCCGAGTTCCTCGACTTGGAGCACGTCAAGCCCAACACCCTGGGCAACACCAGGATGCTGCTCCACCTGCCGTCGTTTGACTCGGACCTCGACCAAAGGGAAAGGTGATTGTAGATACCTATGTCGATACGTTGGGCAGCGAAGGCATGTGTCCTGACATGTGCCACATGCACACTCGAAGCGAGGTGACACGGTGAGCACCGGACAGCCGCCGTATCCACAGGACGACCCCGGCGACAACTCCGGGACTCCCGAATACGGACAGCACAACGCGGGCCACGCACAGGGCGAGCCCGACCCGGACGTGACCGTTGTGGGTTACCGCCAAGACGGCGACCCCTACGGCCAGCAGGGATACGGACAGCAGTCCGGCTCCCAGCCGGGTTACGGTCAGCAGCCCCAGTACGGCCAGCAGCAGGGATACGGTCAGCAGCAGCCTCAGTACGGCCAGCAGCCCGGCTCGCAGCCGGGTTACGGCCAGCAGCCTGGCTACGGCCAGCAGGCCCAGCAGCAGCCCGAGTACGGCCAGCAGCCGGGTTACGGTCAGCAGCAGCCCGGCTACGGCCAGCAGCCCGGTTACGGCCAGCAGGCCCAGTCGCAACCCGGCTACGGCCAGCAGCAGCCCGAGTACGGCCAGCAGCCCGGCTCGCAGCCGGGTTACGGCCAGCAGCCCGGCTCCCAGCCGGGTTACGGCCAGCCTGGCTACGGTCAGCAGCAGCCTCAGTACGGCCAGCAGCCCGGCTCGCAGCCGGGTTACGGCCAGCAGCCTGGCTACGGCCAGCAGGCCCCGTCCGGGCAGCAGTACGCCCAGCCGGGCTACGGCCAGCAGCCGGGTTACGGCCAGCAGCAGCCCGGATACGGTCAGCAGCAGCAGCCGCAGGGCTACGGCCAGCAGGGCTTCCAGCCCGGCTACGGCAAGCCCTACGGTCAGCCGGTGGGCGTCCAGCCGCCCGGCGCGCCCGCGCCGCTGGCCGAGTGGTGGCAGCGGCTGGTCGCCCGAATCATCGACGGTGTGCTCTTCGGCATCGTCTACTGGGTGATCACGCTGATCATGGCCGGCCTGTTCCTGGCGACCTACAGCTCGCTCGACGGTTCCAGCTCGGGCTTCTTCGGCTCAGTGGTCATCGGGCTCATCTCGGGTGTGCTGGTCGGGGCGATCTACATCGCCTACGAGCTGATCATGACCAAGATGAACGGGCAGACGCTCGGCAAGATCGTCATGGGCATCAAGATCGTCCCGGCCGGCGGCACCATGCCGCACGGCGGGCTGTCCACCGACATCGCGATGAAGCGGGCCGGCGTGACGTGGGGCGGATACCTGATCTCGGGCATCCCGTTCCTCGGCTGGCTCGGCTACATCTTCGTCGCGCTGAACGGCGCCTCGCAGCTGTGGGACAAGCCGCTGCAGCAGACGTTCGCCGACAAGGTCGCGCGTACCGTGGTGGTCAAGATCAAGTAGTGGTCGGGTCATGGATTCAGGGGTCACCGCCCGGTGGCCCCTGTTTCATGTGGCGCCGTGCCGTACCAGAATGAGGGGACAGCCGATCTAAAGGCCGTCGAGAGGTTGAGGCTATGGCCGCGCCCGCCCAACGCGCAGTGACCGCCGAATGGTGGGAGCGTCTGGTCGCGCGCCTCATTGAGGCCTTGGTCTTCGGCGTGTTCTATTACATTCTGTTCATCGGGCTGTGGACACTCTTCCGGTCTGTAGGGCTGCTTGAGGTCTTCGAGGGTCGCTGGCCCGAGGTCATCGCCTGGTTCGGCGCCGGCCTTGTCTATACGGTCTACGACTGGGTGTCGCATTCCGCGGGCGGCCGTACCTTCGGGCAGGCGATCATGCGGATTCGCGTCGTTCCTGCGGACGGCGCCGTTGTGACCTCCCATGGGCTGCTGAAACGTTCGCTGCTGTATCCGGGACCGACCATGTTGATGGGCATTCCGGTGCTCGATCTGGGGGCCGCGGTGGTCGCCTTCGGCGTGGGGATGCTCATCCTCATCGACCGTCCCCAGCTGCGCGGTCCCCATGACCGGCTGGCGGGAACGCGGGTGGTCAAAGACCTGCGCGAGCAGGGGCGGGCGGGATAGCCCAAAAATTTCCCTTGATCCGGTAAGGAGCCTGGAGAGACTGGCATTAGGCTGTCAGTCGCCCAGGTCACCCCTTGTCGGCGACCTGTCTCACCGGTGGCATCCGCGTGGCGCTATGGTCGGGCGTCGGCGGTTGTCCGCCACACGGCCCCCACGCGCGGCGCCGCGCCCGAGGCGTTCAGCCGGCTCCTGGGAAATCTGCCGCCGTGGAAACCCCGATCGGCGCGCGGGCCGAGGACGAATGGAAGGCCTTACGGAAGCATTGGCGGCCGCCGTGACACCGGCTGGAGTCACCGGTTCTCTCGACTTTGGCGTGCGCTGAAGGCGTCCCGCGACCCTCACCGGCCGGCGGCCAAACCGCCAGGATCGGGTCGAGAACCACAACTGATCCGCGAGTCAGCCGAATCCGTGTCTCGCTGAATTGTCTTAGCGCCTTTCCGGGTATATGTTTGGGCAGGCGAATGAAACAATGCTCCGGGAAAGGATTGCGTAGATGGCCAAGCAGATCCAGGAGATTCTCATCGATGACCTCGATGGGGGCGAGGCCAATGAGACGGTCAGCTTCGCTATTGACGGCGCTTCGTATGAGATTGACCTCAGTGACGTTAACGCCAAGAAGCTGAGGGATGCGCTCTCGCCTTTCGTGCAGCACGCTCGGCGCGGCGGTGCCGTCTCCACGCGTCGTCGGGGTCGTGGCGGGCAGCGCGCGATGACCCGCGAGAAGAGCTCCGAGATCAGGCAGTGGGCCAAGGCTCACGGCCTGCCCGTCAGCGAGCGCGGCCGAATCGCCTCCACCGTGGTGGAGAAGTACGAAGCCGCGCACTAACCGCTGTCGCGATCGACCATGCGCTTATGACAGTTGCCTAGAACCCCGGCGACTGCCATAAGCGCATGATCGTTTTTTAGGGCGGTCTTTGTCCTGGTTTGCGCGTCTCGCATCGTGGACCTGGGGGCCCATTGTGCCGCATTTGGTACCCGGGATTCCTGACGATTTCGCTCCGCCGTACCGTGCGAGTACTCACTCCCCGCAGCCGGATTTGCCGATGCACTCGCGGTTTACGCGTCCTTGATTCCTGAATGCCGATCAGTGCGGAGTCGCTGGCTGATCGCATGCCAACCGCTTGCCGGGAGGCCATAGGATGTCAAGTACGGCTTACGGATGTGTCCGGCGCCTCGTCGTGGCGGTCCGTACGCGTGGCGGGCGGTAATTTCCCGACGCTCCGCCGAGGGCGTCCTAAACCTCGTTCGCTTGCGGCGTATCGGGAACACACCACCCCCGAACGGTAGTTGGATGGAGGGTGAACGCCCTGCTCTCGGGGAACGTCTCTGCTATAGAGCGTGTCAGCGGCAGTGGGCACGGTTCGCCGAGCCAGGGCTAGCATGCGGGATGACGGGACCGGACTAAACCGGCCTGACTGACCGCTCTGTGAGGAGCGACGAGATGTTCGAGAGGTTCACCGACCGAGCGAGGCGGGTTGTCGTCTTGGCCCAAGAAGAGGCCAGGATGCTCAACCACAACTACATCGGCACTGAGCACATTCTTCTTGGTTTGATCCACGAAGGTGAGGGCGTTGCCGCCAAGGCTCTGGAGAGTCTCGGCATCAGCCTTGAGGGTGTGCGCCAGCAGGTCGAGGAGATCATCGGCCAGGGCCAGTCGGCTCCGTCGGGGCACATTCCTTTCACCCCGCGGGCCAAGAAGGTCCTCGAGCTGTCGCTCCGTGAGGCTTTGCAGCTGGGCCACAACTACATCGGAACCGAGCACATCCTGCTCGGTCTCATCCGCGAGGGTGAGGGTGTGGCAGCCCAGGTGCTGGTCAAGCTTGGAGCCGATCTCAACCGTGTCAGGCAGCAGGTGATCCAGCTGCTGCACGGCTATCAGGGCAAGGAACCGGCGGCTGCGGGCGGACCGCAGGAGTCGGCTCCGTCGACGTCCCTGGTGCTCGACCAGTTTGGCCGTAACCTGACCCAGGCCGCCCGTGAGGGCAAGCTGGATCCGGTCATCGGCCGTGAGAAGGAGATCGAGCGGGTCATGCAGGTCCTCTCCCGGAGGACCAAGAACAACCCCGTTCTCATCGGCGAGCCCGGCGTCGGCAAGACCGCCGTCGTCGAGGGGCTCTCCCAGAAGATCGTCAAGGGCGAGGTGCCCGAGACGCTGAAGGACAAGCAGCTCTACACGCTTGACCTCGGCGCTCTGGTCGCCGGCTCCCGCTACCGCGGTGACTTCGAAGAGCGCCTGAAGAAGGTGCTCAAGGAGATCCGCACGCGCGGCGACATCATCCTGTTCATCGACGAGCTGCACACGCTCGTGGGTGCGGGCGCCGCCGAGGGCGCGATCGACGCCGCCAGCATCCTCAAGCCGATGCTGGCCCGCGGTGAGCTGCAGACCATCGGCGCCACCACGCTCGACGAGTACCGCAAGTACCTCGAGAAGGACGCCGCGCTGGAGCGCCGCTTCCAGCCGATCCAGGTGGCCGAGCCGTCGCTCAGCCACACGATCGAGATCCTCAAGGGTCTGCGCGACCGCTACGAGGCGCACCACCGCGTGTCGATCACCGACGACGCGCTGGTCGCCGCGGCCCGCCTGGCCGACCGCTACATCAGCGACCGCTACCTGCCCGACAAGGCGATCGACCTCATCGACGAGGCCGGTTCCCGGATGCGCATCCGCCGGATGACCGCTCCGCCGGACCTGCGCGAGTACGACGAGAAGATCGCCAACGTCCGCCGCGACAAGGAGTCCGCGATCGACGCGCAGGACTTCGAGAAGGCGGCTGCCCTCCGCGACCAGGAGAAGCAGCTCCAGCTCAAGCGCGAGCGGCGGGAGAAGGAGTGGAAGGCCGGCGACATGGACGTCGTCGCCGAGGTCACAGAAGAGCTCATCGCGGAGGTCCTCGCCACGGCGACGGGCATCCCGATCTTCAAGCTGACCGAGGAGGAGTCGCAGCGCCTGCTCCGCATGGAGGACGAGCTCCACAAGCGGATCATCGGCCAGGACGACGCCATCAAGGGTCTGTCCCGCTCCATCCGGCGCACCCGCGCCGGCCTGAAGGACCCCCGCCGCCCCGGTGGCTCGTTCATCTTCGCCGGCCCGTCCGGCGTCGGTAAGACCGAGCTGTCCAAGGCGCTGGCGGAGTTCCTGTTCGGCGACGAAGACGCGCTGATCATGCTGGACATGTCGGAGTTCATGGAGAAGCACACCGTCTCCAGGCTGTTCGGCTCCCCGCCCGGCTACGTCGGGTACGAGGAGGGCGGCCAGCTGACGGAGAAGGTGCGGCGCAAGCCGTTCTCCGTGGTCCTGTTCGACGAGATCGAGAAGGCCCACCCCGACATCTTCAACTCGCTGCTGCAGATCCTGGAAGACGGTCGCCTGACCGACGCCCAGGGCCGCGTGGTCGACTTCAAGAACACGGTCATCATCATGACCACCAACCTCGGCACCCGGGACATCTCCAAGGGCATCGGGGTCGGGTTCGCGAAGGCGAACGACGCGGAGTCCAACTACGACCGGATGAAGTCCAAGGTCCAGGAGGAGCTCAAGCAGCACTTCCGGCCCGAGTTCCTCAACCGTGTCGACGACATCGTGGTCTTCCACCAGCTCACGCCGAAGGAGATCATCAAGATCGTCGATCTGATGCTCGCCCAGGTGTCCGAGCGGCTGAAGGACCGGGACATGTCGCTGGACGTCTCCCAGGACGCCAAGCAGCTCCTGGCCGACCGCGGCTACGACCCCGTCATGGGGGCCCGGCCGCTGCGCCGTACCATCCAGCGTGAGCTGGAGGACTCGCTGTCGGAGAAGATCCTCTACGGCGAGCTGCGCGCGGGCCAGGTCATCAAGGTGACGATCGAGGGCGAAGGCGACAACGCCAAGTTCGTCTTCACCGGCGAGACGGCGCCCACCGAGGTGCCCGACTCGGCGGCGGCGATCGCAGCGCCCATCCAGAACTGACCGGCGTCAGAACGAGCCCCCCGCCGTTACC
>NZ_JBHYJD010000043.1:0-91027 GCF_042740555.1 Nonomuraea sp. NPDC059007
TGCAAACACCACACCCCGTAAGATCGCCGATCTTCAGCACGGCTCAGACTGGCAGGTGATCACTTGGCGCCACCACCGATTACGGGCCAGAGCCGAAAACCGTACAGTCCCGTTGGCGGCGCTTTCGCATGCCCTGATGCATGCCACCGACGGAGCCGGTGGGCGGGAGTTGCCTTGGTTGACGACGAAAGGAGTTGATCTTGTACTGTTGCGGGTCTTCTCGGGAGGTGGTGTGTGATGTCGGATCAGGTGTGCCTGGGACCGTGCAACGACGGGGCTCGCGAGCTGTGGTCGGGGTTCTTGTCGGCGCGGGATGCGCATGCGAACGCGGTGGATCGCTGGGTGCGGGACGATGCCGAGAGGGAGCCGCCCGAGGAGCCGGTGATGCCGGAGGTTCGGTGGCGGCCGGGCGAGCCGCTGGTGTGCGGTCGGTGTCGGGCGACGGCGCGGCGGGCGCTGCTGGAGCTGGATGCGCTGGCTTCGGTGATCTCGGCGAGGTCAGATGGGTTCCGACCGCCGTCGAAGTGGTCGAGGGTGTCGGGGTCGAGGCCGAAGCTGGAGATGTCGCCGGACGCGATGCTGCTGGATGAGCTGCTCGGGGATCTGCTGTGGTTCGAGGATCAGGCGCGGACCGTGCTGGGTGCAGCGCCGCGGCCAGAAGGTGCGCGGGGTGCGCTGGCGCGGTCGCGGTCGGTGGCGTGGTTTGGTCGACCATCTGGAGCCGGTGCTTGCTGCGGCGCCGGCGGGGCCGCGCGAGCTGGTGACGGGCGTGCTCGGTTGGGAGCGGCGCCTGCGGTCGATGGTGGGTGATGAGCCGCCGGGGTGGACGCCGGCGCGCTGCCGGTGCGGGGACCGGAATCTTCATTGGGATCGGGCGGTGGGCTAATTCATTTGCGGGGCGTGCGGAAATCACGTGTCGGGGGCGGAGCAGCGTGGTCTGGTCGCCGAGGAAGCCGGGTGAGCTGCGGACTGTTCTGGCCGTTCGAGTTCAACCGTGATGTGTCGGCGCGGCCATGCGACGCTGCTGTCGTGCAGAAGTGGCCGGCTGTTCTCCGAAGAGTGCCCCAAGGCCTGTAAACATCAAGATGAGCTCGTCCGATGCTTTGAGAGACTGCGACGGCTACGCCGGGCAGCCCAGCAAGGGAAGCAAGCGCGTCAGGAACGCATCTGTGCTTTTGAATCTGGCCGGTACGGTTCCGCTCACGGTGTAGATGGTTTGCCCGCAGGTGAACCGGTCGAATGTGTTACCTGTGGAGTACTTCATCCTGCGGACAGCGATTCCGTGGATGCGACGCATATTTCCCGCTCGGACGCCCGGTAGCCGGATGTCGGCAGGATATGCGCTAACTTTCAGCACGGCACCGCTACCCAGTTCGGCATAGATATCGGCGTTCCTTGCGGGAAGTTGGGCGCGTTGAGCTCGTATATTCAGACCCGCCAACGCGGCAACAACCTTGCGTTCCAAGGCATTGAGCGGTGGCGGGCCTGTTGGTTGGGTCTCATTGGGAGTGCCTGATGCCCGGCTTGGCTGGGCAGTGGACGGTGAGCCCGGGGGGCGTGTTTCTGCGGAGGTGTTCGGTACCTGGCTTGGCTGGGCGGAGGGCGGTGGGCCTGCCGAGCAGGCGGCACCCAGGACCAGCACGCTGATCAGCCAAGCTTTTGTCACCGGTCTCTCCACCCTCACGCGGTCGGATGGTCTCAGTCTCCTGGCCGTCGATCGGCGCCTGAGGCCCGGATGATAGCTGCCTGTTCTCCCAGGAACTGAAGGAATGTTCGGTCCTGAGATATTTTGGCGATGACGCCATCGTAGCGCTGCTGCGCGGAGGTGAGCACGGCCGCGTTTCTGTCGATGAACCGTTGAGCAGCGACCGGCTCAGCGGCACGATACCCACGGGCCCATATCTCGTTGCAGGCTCCAAAGACTCGTGCTCCGGTCTGCTGTTGTGCCGCGCCCTGAACGGCATGTGCATCAACCTCGGCCGGGCTTTGCGCCGTGATGCCTCCGACGCGCTGAGCGCAGGCGGCGTAGTCGCTCTTCACCGCGTTGAGCGCCGAGGCTGAGATCTCCTTCCGCATAACCTGACGTTCGTCTTCGAGCTGACGTTTTGTGTCCCAGATACTCGGCACGGCTGCCTTGGCCTGGCCGACGCATCCCCGGGCAGCGAAGTCTGGACCTCGTCCTTTGGGAAAGGCCCCGGTGCGCCTGTAGTCGGATATCTCCGCTGCGCTCTCTCCGTAGCGAGAACGGGTGTATCGATCTCGCTCTTGAGGGGCGAGCTGCTCCTCGTAGGTGCTGTTTCGCTCTGTCGCCGGCACTTGCTGTTCCTTCGTCACCGTTCGTGGCTGCGGAGCATTGAGGCCGCTGGCGATCTTCACTGTCTCTGCCTCCGGGAAGGAGGTATCACGCCAGTAGGTGAATCCCGCGCGGCTCATGCACGCGGCGATGATCGCCTCTTGTTGGTAAGCTTCCCAGTAGGCGATGGTGTCGTCGCGAAGCTCCGCCTCGGGTGATTTTCCGAAGCCCGGGAAGCTGTCGAGCGGACTTTCCGAGCGGTCAGTGGCGAAGCTGGGAAGCGCCAGCAAGGTGATGCCAGTCGCCAGGACTCCCAGGCCGGCTATCAGAACGGCGACTGCGGCGCGACGTAACTGGTTTCCTGATCCGTCCATCGTGATTCTCCCGAGTAGGACTTGCGTACGGTGCGCTTGGACGAGTCCTCATCATGGCCGGGGATAGTCCAGAACATTGTCGATTGCCAGGCGGTATCGCCAGGCTTCAGTCCACGCTACCCCGTGGCCGAGACCACCCCTTTGATACCAGTTCACCGCTTGCTGGTTCGTGTGGAAGAACAGCTCCACGTAGACGCGGTGCGGCGCTTGCGCGTGGCACTCGGCAAGTCCATCACAGTCCCACTTGTTGCTGCCGCCAGGTACTACTGGATTGAGGTCCTCGATGAGCTCGTTCGTCAAGGCGGTGCTCTTGGGGCTGCCCGACGGGAACATGACCAGCAAGTATTGAGTGGAGTTGGGGCAGCCGCCAATGGCGTTGCTGTGTGTGACGATGTGGACGTCCGCGCCCCATCGGTTGGACCTGTCGACGCTCTCCTCGTACTTATCGTCGCGAGCGTTGGGGCTCACGGCCACCTCGTACGTGTTTCCCCAGAGAGATAGGTTGTTGCTTGACCCATCGGCAGCTGCGTAGCGGTTCCAGTTCCGCCCGTTGATGTTCTCCTCCCAGCCGCACTCACCGCGGTCGCGGCTGTCCGGGTGCCGGGGAGAAGAGAGGAAGACCTGGACATCGTTCGAGGGGATTGGCGACCAGTAGTTGTAGGCATCAGTGACTTCGTTGTGATCGGCGCTAGCCGGTGCTGCCCACATCACTGCCAGCAACAGGCATACTGCGGTCGCGATTCGTCCGGCAGAGCTGCTCGACCTCTTGTTACGTAATTTCAGTAATACAATTCCGGATGCCAGAAAGGCACATCCGGAAGCGATCAGGATCCATGCCATGCCGCTCCTCTTGAACGTCTCGGTGGATACCTTCCGGGGTACCGTGCTAATTACGTTGAACAGAAGTGCTCGACTTCTGCGGGAGCTCCGAAGCTGAGAACGGCGGTCGCGAGCCGCTGGGCTTGCCATTTTAGTTTTCCATCTTTGCGCGACAAGTCAACATTAGACACCTCTGAATGTAGACGAAATATAGATATGCGGAGAGTATAGGACCGCATACGGCATGAATCTTTCTAGATTAAAAGGCTTTCCCCTGACTATTGCGGAGACTCGCACCCAAAGTGACACGAAAGCCGCAAATCTCGCGCTCGCTGTCGACGCTAGCGGCTGCCAGGCTCCCGATCGAGATTCTGCGCAAGCGGTACGCCAGGCCGCTGCGGCCATAGGGCTGCTGACCTTGTGAGGTGCCGTGCTTGGCCACGTGCCATCCAAAGTGGCCAGGCTGATGGCCAGCGGGCGAGCTGTGCCAATCAAATCTGGCCAAGCTGCTTAATGATCAATGGCCAGATTCAATATCACCCGACAAGCCTGACAGCGTTGAGTCGGGCGTGCTGCCGCGGAAGCGGCGCGTCAGGATGCAGAAGCGATAGCGACTCCGCTTACGTTGCGCGCGAGGGTGAGGATGTGTAACACGCCGTGTCGGCGGGCGTTCTATGCCCTCACCCGCGCTGGCGGTCCTGAGCTGCACGAATACGCGCGAAGCGCTGAGAGCCCTTGTAGCAAGATCGCCTACGTGCCTAATGCGACCAAGCGAGATCGTCTGTCAGCGTTGATCGTGCCGCGTCAATCTTGCATTGATCGCGCGTCCGGAATCGTCCAGTACGTCCTCTAACGCGAGCCTTGCGGAGGTGAGACGTGCACCCAGCGACCGCGCGCCAAGCCGCCGAGCGCCTCGACCGCTCCCCGATCACCATCCGGCAATGGGCACGCCGCTACTCAGCGCGACTCCTCGGCCGCGTCGGCCGCCAAGGGGTCTACGACTACGACGACCTCGCCACGATCGAAGGCTGCATCTGGCGAGGCGACGACATCCCTCCAACCCCCGAAGTCCGCGACGAGCTCCCTGACGTAGAAGAGCCCCTGGTAGACGGGTTGATCACCACAATCAAGACTCGCCACAACCAGGAGCTCTGGGTGCTGTTCTATCGCGCTGCGGTCGATTTGTCGCGTTCAACGCTGAACTACGTCGCCGGGATCATCCGGCGGCATCGCAAGGCGATGGGATCGCGCTGGCGGCGCCTCAACCCCGGCCAGCAGGCCCTGCTGGTGCTGGTCTATCTGCGCAAGGACGAGACATTCGCCGAGATCAGCGCGGGCTTCGGGGTGTCGGCCACCACCGCGTGGCGGTATGTGGAGGAGACCGTGATGCTGCTATCGGCTCGCTCACCCAAGCTCGCGCAGGCGTTACGGAAAGCGGCTCGGGACGGGCTGACCCATGTGATCCTCGATGGCACTCTCATCCACACCGACCGGGTGCGTGCCGACCGGCCTTTCTTCTCTGGCAAACATCGCGTGCACGGCATGAATATCCAGGTCATCGCCGGTCCGGACGGGACCATCCTGTGGACCTCCGGAGCGCTGCCGGGCAAGACTCACGACCTGACCGCCGCCCGCGTCTGGGGCATCCTGCGAGAGTTGGAGAAGGCGGGGATCCTCACCCTGGCCGACAAGGGCTACCAAGGCGCCGAGGCCACCGTCGTCATCACACCGTACAAGGGCAAGAACAAGCCCGACTCCCAGAAGCGGGCCAACCGCTCCCACGCCAAGCTGCGCGGACCCGGAGAACGCGCGAACGCCCAGCTCAAGGCCTGGCGCATCCTGCGGAAGCTCCGCTGCTGCCCGCATAAGGCCGGCCATCTGGCCAAAGCCATCGCCGTCCTGCAGAACCACCGAGCGACTCAGCCCGCCTGAGGATGAAATAGGTTCATTGCACGGCTATCTGGGACCGGTATCGGCGTACATGTTCACCTCCGCCTTGACCGCGCTGGTTCGCCGCGTTGGGCTTTGCCTCCGCTGCGGTGATCGCGGTGGGGGTGCTGGTGCCTCTCGGGTTTGCCGGCGCCGGCCTGGCCAACTTTGTCGGCTACCTTGCCTGGAGCCTTTGGGCGCTGTGCCTGGCCGTGCGCTACCGAGGAAGGCTCCAGACTTCGGACGAGCGTGCGACGGAGACCAGCGAGGTCAGCTGACCACTACCCTCTGGCGTGCTCGTGACGCCGTGGCGAAGGTGGTCGCGGGGTGCGACCCTGAAACCTTAGAGGTGGCTCCGGTCGGGGAGGCGGGATGGACTGTCGGGCATGAACCTGCATTGGAAGTCCATCCTCGGCGCCGCGGCCGTGGTCGCGGCCGTAGTGACCATTCCCGCGACAGGAGCCCAGGCCGCCGGCTGCGGTGTCAACGGCAAGGGCGTGCTGTGGTGCGGCAACGAGGGCAACGCCCCGCTGTACGACAAGCCGTCCACCACCATCCCCGCCAGCAACCTCATCGACAACCTGTGGACCACGAACAGCTGGTTCACCTGCTGGTCGGAAGGCCAGTACCACAAGGGCGGCAACACCACCTGGTACAAGACCCAGGGCGATAGGAAGGGCAAGTGGGGCTGGGTGCCCGCCGGCTACGTGTTCACCTCCGACGGCTTCGACGCCAACCCCAGCAGGCACGGCCTGCCCAAGTGCCAATACGACTGGGACTAGAGGACGTGGTTGACCCCGCCTGATCGGGCCTCATCGCGCCGGCGCGCACGTCACCAGGGCGATACCCGCCGACGAAGAAGGGGATCCGGGGCACTCCGGTGCGGCCGCCCCCGGCCAGGCCGTGGAGCTGGTAGGAGCGCCTCCGGACGCGAGGCGGTGACGTACGCCCGATGGCGTTGTCGCGGCGGTAGCCCGGGGCGGGGGCGGGTGGCGAGTGAGTCTTGGTCCTGGGGGCTGCACGACGCGTTGTGTGCCCAGGCCGGGAACGAACACCGTGCATGCGCGGAAGGGCCGGCGGTGTTCGATCTGGAGAGATGGGCTGTCTGTCTGATCGTGCGCGTGTTCTATCCAATTCACGCACCTCCCCTCCCGCTACTCCGGCATGCCGATATCCAAAAGCTTGACAGGGCGGTGACAAAGCACCCACGAAATGAGATACGACATGACCTTCTACTACGAGCTCTTCATCGGCGGTCACTGGACCGCACCCGCCACTTCGGAGATCATCGAGGTCCGCTCTCCGCACGACGGGTCGCTGGTGGGCCAGACTCCGCACGCCGGCACCGCGGACGTGGACGCCGCGGTGGCCGCGGCCCGGGACGCGTTCGACCGCGGGCCCTGGCCACGAACCGATCCCGGGGAGCGCCAGAAGACGGTGGCGCGCTTCCAGGAGCTCTACGCGGCCCGCGCCGCCGAGATGGCCGCGCTGATCACGTCGGAGAACGGCACGCCGATCTCGATGACGACCGGCCTCAACGTCTACGGCCTGCCGGAGCAGACCGGCGCCTACCTGCGGGCCGCGGAGAGTCTGCCGTGGGAGGAGGAACTGCCCTCCGGTTCTCTGTTGCGCAGGGAGGCGGTGGGCGTCGTGGCCGCCGTCATCCCCTGGAACGCTCCGCACCAGTCGGCCCTGGTCAAGATGGTGCCCGCCTTGCTAGCCGGCTGCGCCGTCATCCTCAAGGCCGCCCCGGAGACCGCGATCGACGCCCTGGCACTCGCGGAGATCTTCGCCCAGGCCGGCTTCCCCGAGGGCGTGGTCTCGGTCCTGCCCGCCGGTCGCGAGACCAGTGAATACCTGGTCGCCCATCCCGGCGTCGACAAGATCGCCTTCACCGGATCGACCGGCGCCGGCCGGCGTATCGCCTCGATCGCGGGTGAGCGGTTGAAGCGGGTCAGCCTGGAGCTGGGCGGCAAGTCAGCCGTGGTCATCCTCGAAGACGCCGACCTCGGCGCCGTCGTGGAGGGCCTGAAATTCCACTCGCTGAGCAACAACGCCGAGAACTGCCAGGCCCACACCCGCATCCTCGCTCCGAGGAGCCGGTACGACGAGGTCGTCGAGGCGATCAGGACCATGATGGAGTCGCTGATCGTCGACGATCCGTCCGATCCGGCCACGTTCATCGGCCCCATGGTCCACGCTGACCAGCGGCAGCGGGTGATCTCCTACATCGAGATCGGCGTCGCCGAGGGCGCCCGCCTGGTCACCGGCGGCCCCGGGGTGCCCGAAGGGCTGGAGGGCGGCCACTACGTCAAGCCCACCCTGTTCGCGGACGTCGACAACTCCATGCGTATCGCCCGCGAGGAGATCTTCGGTCCCGTCCTGGTCGTGATCCCCTTCGACGACGAGGACGACGCCGTCCGCATCGCCAACGACTCCGACTACGGGCTTGGCGGCGGCGTCTGGTCCGCCGACCCCGGCCGCGCCGTCGACGTCGCCCGCCGCATCCGCACCGGCCTCGTGCTCGTCAACGGCGCCATGCCCGCCTGGGATGGATCGTTCGGCGGTTTCAAGGCGAGCGGCATCGGTCGCGAGTTCGGGCTCGCTGGCCTGAACCAGTACATCGAGTACAAGACCATCGGCCGCTGACGTTAGGCTGCGGGGCGGCAAGGGTGTAGGTGATCGAGAGGCGGGCGGTTGGCAGGGGAGGCCGCGGCGCTGCTGGTGCGTTTCGGCCGCAGGTACGCCGCCGCGGTGCGCCTGGCGACGCTCGTGCCGATCTGCGCCATCGCCCCGTTCCGGGCCCCGGCCGAGCAGCTCGCGAGCACCTTGGTCGTGGTCGGCGTCGCGGCGGTCTGGACCTGCGGGTTCGCGTGGTGGCTGCGGGCGGGGCGGGGGAACGCGCTGGTCGCCGTTGACGTGGCCGTCCTGCTGGGGCTGTTCGGCAGCGTCTTCTGGACCGACGCCGTGGCGGACAAGAACACGGGGTGGTTACGCCTGCTGGTCACCTTCGCCTGCGCGACCTACCAGTGGCACACCTCGCCGGTGGCGGGCGGGGTGGCCGCGGTCGCCGCCGGGGGCGGGGCGGTGGGGCTGCTCGTGGCGGCGGGGGCGTTGGAGGTGGACGCGAGCCTGGCCACGGGGACGTTGTGGGCGCTGTCGGCCGCCGTGCAGGCCAGAGCGGCCTGGATCCTCGTCAGCCGCGCGGCGAAACAGGCCGACCTGATGGCGGCCGAGGCCCTGCGGGCGCGCGGGGAGGCGCTGCTGGCCGCGGCCGTGCGCGCCGAGGAACGCGAGCAGGTCAACTCGCTGCACGACACGGCGGCGACGACGCTGCTGATGGTGGGCTTGGGCCAGGTGCGTTCGGACGCCGCCTGGCTGGGCCCGCAGGCGCGGCGCGACCTGGGCAGGCTGCGCTCGGTCAGCGGGCGGGCGCCGGAGGAAGCCGACCTGGTCGAGCTGCTGCGTACCGATCTCGCGGCCACACAGCTGACCGTGGACTTCGACGGCCCCGGGCGGCTCCGCCTGCCGTTCCATGTCGCCAGGGCGATCACCGACGCGGCGGGCGAGGCTTTCACCAACGTGCGCCGTCACTCGGGCACCAAGCACGTGACCGTCCGGCTCAGCGGCGACGCGCGGGCGCTGCGCCTCGACGTCGCCGACCGGGGGAAGGGGTTCTCGGCGCGGGACGTGCCCGGGACCCGGCGCGGCGTGCGCGAGTCCATCCGCGGCAGGATGGAGCGCGTCGGCGGCACGGCCACGATCACCTCCGCCGCGGGCGAGGGGACTCAGGTTCTGCTCGAATGGCGGGACGTGGGTGCGGCCCCCGTCGGTGACACCGTTGTGAAGGATGTCGTCGAGGAGTCGGCGCGGGCGCGGCTGGGGCGCGGTCTGCGGGTGGCGACGCTGGTCGTCGCCATGATCGGCGTCTTCGGGATCGCGCTGCCCACTCTCGTGAGCAACGTTCACACCTATGACACGCCGCTCGCGCAGTTCGGGGCCTTCGCGGTGCTCGGGGTCGTGCTGATCGCGGAGGCCGTGCTGGTCGTCCGCGGGCGCTCGTGGGACCGGTGGCGCGGCCCGGTCATCGCCGCCGTGCTCGCCGCGTCCATGCTGTCGTACGTGAGCCTGCCGGACGGTCGCACGTCGACCGGCGAGGACTGGATGTTCGCCGCGGCCACCTGGGCGGGCCTCGTCGTGGTGCTGGAGCGTCCCCTGCGCGCCGCGGCGCTGTTCCTGCTGGGCCACGAGCTCATCGCGCTGCTCCACCTGCTCCTGTTCGAGGGTGCCACGCCTGAGTCGCTGGCCCGGTTCGCGACCGGGTCCGTCACGGTGATCGGCTTCCCGTTGTGCGTGGCGGTGGTGGCGACCGTACTGCGCAGCCTCGGCACGGCGGCGGTGGCCGCGCGCAGAGAGATCGAGCGGGTACGCGTCGCGGAAGCCGTAGCCGCCGAGACCCACAACCGCAGGCAGGAGCGCTTCGCCGAGTTGTCGGCCACCACGGTGCCGCTGCTGGAGGGGCTCGCCGACGGCTCACTCAGCCCCGAGAGCCCGGCGGTCCAGCGGAGCTGCGCCATCGAGGCGGCCCGCATGCGCAGGTTGTTCGCCGAGTCCGACGAGGCCGCCAACCCCCTGCTGCACGAGTTGCGCCACTGCGTCGACGTGGCCGACCGCAAGGGCGTCGTGGTGGAGCTGGACTCACGCGGCCAGTGGCCGACGCCGCCCGTGGCGGTCAGGCGGGACCTCACCGAAGCGGTCCTCGTCGTTCTCGCCGGCGCGGCCTCCCGGGCCCGCGTCACGGTGGTGGGCAGCGCCGCGCTGGTGTCGGTCAGCGTGGTCGCCGACTGCGGCGAGCTCGGCGTTACGGCTCCAGCCGCTCCGGGGGTCCGCGTCGAAGCGCTGACCAGCGACGACACGGTCTGGATGGAGGCCCAGTGGCAGCCTGCCGATCAGGGCGCGGACCAGCTCACCTCGCCCTTCGCGGTCACGGTGACCAGCTGACCGGTCTCGGTGAACCTCGCCGCCGTGACGCCGGCGCGTTGCCCGCTGACCTTCCCGTCGCGGTCGAGCAGTTCCAGCCGGCCGTCGCTCACCACCGCGATCGCCGCGCTGGTGGGGTCGGCGGTGACGCCCGCCTCGGCTTGAAGGTCACGGGACCAGATCTGCCGCCCGAGCGCGTCGACTCCCCGGATCGAGGTGTGCGGTTGGCCCCGGCCATCCATCCAGCGGGAGATCAGCGCACCGCCGTCCTTCCCGGCCACACACTCGCCCACCTGAGGAAGGTCGCTGCGCAAGGGCACCGGCCCCAGCCCGCTCAGCATGCCCCCCTTGGCTCCGGTCAGGAACACCGGGCCGCCCCGCGCACCCACGCAACCGCCCCAGTAACCGTTGGCGGGCCACCCGCTGCTCGCCGCCCGCCAGCCGCCGGGGTCCCGGGTGAAGCGGAGCATGGTCGCGCCCGCCAGGTCGGGATCGGCGAAAAGCAGCAACGCCGCCGACCGGTCGGGGCTCTCCACCCAGACCGCGTCATCGGCACTGGCGATCGCGTGCGTCTTCACGGAGCCGTCGGTACGGGAAACGACCAGCCGCCCGCCCTTGCCCGAGGCTTCCACGACCACCGCGTCGGCGTCCGAACGCAGGCTGACGACCCGGTGACGGTCCGCCGCCGAGACCGCGACCTTCTCCACCTTCGCGCCGGCGCGTGACCACGGTGGCACGTGGGCGCCGGAGAAGATCGCGTCCGGGCACTGGACGCCGCAGCGGGCTTCGACGCCGGTACGCGACTCCGTCCACACGCGGCGGCCGTCACGCGCGTACCCGGAAAACATCTCGGTGTTCGGGTCGTAGAGGAGTGCCCCCGTGCCGGAGGCGGCGAGAACGACCGGAGGGAGCCGCGAGGTGTCCGCGGCAGGCGTTTCCGGTCCGTTCGCCGAACAGGCGGTGGCCATGATCATGACCATGGCCACCACCGGCAGGCGCGATTTCAAGGATTTCGCCCGCCTAGACCCGGCTGGTCTGACCGTCGCAGTAGGGGTCGACGGCGCTCGCCTTGTGGAACTGCATGCCGAAGCCGAGGTACATCTTGCTGCCGAGCGAGGTGCGACCGCTCACGATCTTGTCCCCGAACCCCTTCTTCACCGTGAGGTTGTAGCCGTTGGTGATGTCCGGGTCCGGCGCGTTGTTCTTGTCGACGTACACGCGGAAGGCGAGGTAGTTCGTGTTCCCGGCGTTCCCGCCCACGTGCCACGAGACCTTGGTGACGACGTGTTGCGTCGAGGTGTTGTAGTAGTGCACGCCGATGCCGAGCCGGTAGCCGTCATCTGAGCAGCTGCTGCTGAGGTACTTGGGAGCGGCCGCCGCGGCCGGGTGCGCGGCGACCATGATCCCGGCGGCGGCCACGGGGATCACGGCCATGGCGGCGAACCGCCTGTAGGTGCTTCGCATCTGCGAGTGTTCCCTCTCTCACGGTGAGTAGATCGGGAAGGACTCTAGGGATGCTCGGTATGTTCCGGGTATGGCGCTCAGAACCGGTAATGGAGGATCCGGGCACCCTGCCGGACAGGCCGTCGCTCAGGGCGGTCAACCGGGTGAGGGCGCGGAGTGGCTGGGGGAAGGAGGCGACCTCGGGCGCTCGGGTCAGGAAGATCTCTTCGACCAGCCGGAGGCCCGCGTTCCAGCGCTCGGGCTCCCGGGGATCATCGAAGCCCTCGCCGCCTCTGATGCCGAGTGCCTTCATGGCCGGGTGGAAGCGCATGGACCAGCCGGCGAACCGGGTGTACGCGTTCAGGACCAGCCCACCGGAAGCGACGTGCCGGGTGAGCCGGCGGACGAGCCGCCGGAACGTGTCGCCGGGCATGAAGGGCAGGACCCCCTCCGCCACGATCATCGCCGGGCGGTCGGCCGGGATCGCGTCCAGCCAGCCCTCCGTGGTGAGGTCCGCGGCGATGGGATGCCCGCCGGGAAGCAGCCCGGTACGCAGGTCGATGACCTCGGCGTGGTCGACGTCGTACCAGTCCACGCCCGGTGGAGGGGTACAGCGCAGCATGCGGGTGTCCAGGCCGCACCCCAGGTCGAGCACAATACCGCCGGGGTGTCGCGCGCAGAACGCCCGGACCCTGTCGTCGATCTTCTTGGCCCGCAGCGCCGTTCCCGATACGACGCTGGGGGAGGCCTTGAACCTGGTGAAGTCGTAGTCCAGCCGCTGGACCAGATCGGCGGACGCCTTGTCGTTGAGGATCGAGTTCGGCAGCCTGCTGTCACAGCCGCGGGCGTACAGCGTGAGGAACAGGGTTTCCTGGATCGGATCCATCCAGTCCTCCTTGTTGCTAGTCGTTTCAGTTGTGGCTGAAATAACTATACAGCGAGAGTGCTGGAGCACCTGGCCGATCACCGCTGGGCTTCTCCCGGCGCGACGGTGACCGCGCCCATGCTGGTGTACGCGACACGGTCACGCCCGTCGAGCAAGCCCTCCTCCTGAAGAGCGCACCACTCTGGAGCTCGCCACGGAACTAGGACGGTGACGTCACCCGTACGACCTTGGTCCCGGTCAGGAGGTCGAGCAACCGGCGCCGGTCCCCCCACACGAAGGGCAGCCAGTCCAGCCAGGCGGCCGGTCCCAGGATCAGGCTGAGGCGCTGGGCGACGCCCCTGGCCGGGTGGACGCGCAGCCCGGTCTCGGTCGCGACGCGCAGTTTCAGCAGGCGCTTGCCGGGGGTGGTGCCGGTCCAGGCCTCCACCAGGCCCAGGCCGGCGATCGACCAGAGCAGGGCGAGCGGGACGCCCAGGGTGTAGAGGAGCCCGGCGTAGCCGTAGGGGTCGGCGTCGCAGAGTACGGGGCCCACGGCCACGCACCCGTCGCCGATCTTGAAGTACAGGAACGGCGGGAACGCCAGCGCGAAGCCGTTCCCCACGTCGTTGATGCGGACGATCCCCTTCACCAGCAGCGCGAGCGTGACGCCGGCGAGCGGCAGGTTGTCGATCACGATCGCGGCCAGTCGCGCGTTCAGGGGAGCGGGCGGCGCGGATCGTAAGTCGGCGAAGGTGGCCGCCGCCTCCCTCGGGGTGCCGAGCCGCTCCAGGGCGTGGTCCAGCTCTCCCGTCTCGGCCGCGTCGGACAGGTGCGCGCCGAGCTCCGCCCTGGCCTTGTCCCGGGCCGGTCCCGTCAGGTGGCGTCCGACCCGTTGCGCGTAATCGTCGATGATCTCTTGCTCGTTGCTCATTCCCGCACCTCACCAAGCGTGTCGAGGAGCTGTCGCATCCCGCCGACCAGGCCGCTCCACTCGGCGCGCAGCATGGCGAGGTACGTGCGACCCTCCGGAGTGATGACGTAGTACTTGCGCGGCCTGGCCCGCCCCTCGGCTTCCCAGGTCGCCAGAATGTGGCCGGAATCCTCCAGCCTGTGCAACAGCGGATAAAGCGTGCCCTCCTTGACCTCCAGGACCCCCTCGGCCGTTTCCCGCAGCACCTTCAGCAGCTCATAGCCGTATCGGCGGCGAACGCCGAGAACGGACAGCACGGCCAGCTCGGTCGTGCCGCGGGCGAGCTCGCGACGCAAACGAGCGAGGGCGGCCGATCCCGGCGGCGCCTCGGAGTCCTCAGCCATAAGACGACGGTACGACCCGATACCTTACGTGGCAAGGTATCGGGTTGAACTGGGCCGGGCGTGTCAGGGCGATGGCGGTCCGGTGTCAGGACGGTCGGTGATCGTGGCTGCCATGAACGACACAGGGATCGCGGCCTCGGGTCCGCGGAAGGCGTACAGGAAGAAGACCGCGCGGGTCTTCTCACGGATGGCGGTCACGGCGCTGGCGGCCACGCTGCTGGCCGGGGTGGCCACAACGGAGGCCACCGCCGCCGGGCAGGATCGCCCGGAGCTGCAGAAAGCGATGCAGGCGCTGGTCGACATCGGGTTCGCCGGTGTGCAGATGCGGGTGAACGACCCGCGGGGCGAGTGGGTCGGCAACGCCGGGGTGCGCGAGCTGGGCAGCGCGGAGAAGCCGTCGACGGACGGGTCGTTCTATGCGGGCAGCGTCGTCAAGCCCTTCACCGCGACCATGGTGCTGCAACTGGTGGCCGAGGGAAAGGTCGGGCTGGACACGCCGGTGGCCACCTATCTGCCCAAGCTCGGGATGGACCGGCGGATCACCGTGCGGATGATCCTGCAGCACAGCAGCGGCCTGTTCAACTACACCGGCGAGTACTACCCCGACGGCACGTTCAAGCCGGGCATCCCGGCCACGGGCCGGGAGTGGGTGGAAAACCGGTTCAAGAGCTACAAGCCGCATGAGCTGGTACGGCTGGCGCTGTCCAAGGAGCCGAGGTTCGAGCCGGGGGAGGACTGGAGCTACTCCAACACCAACTACACGGTCGCACAACTGCTGATCGAGAAGGTCACAGGCCACTCCTACATGACGGAGATGAAGCGGCGGATCCTGCGGCCGCTCAAGATGCGGCACACCATGGTGGGCGAGGACCGGACGCGGCTTCCCGGGCCGCACGCCCGCGGCTACTACCGCTACCAGGACGCCGACGGCCAGTGGAAGGTGGCCGACGTCACCCGCCAGAACGTCTCCCTGCTCCCCGCCGCCGGCGACCTGATCTCGACCACCGAGGACCTCCACACGTTCTCCTCCGCGCTGATGGGCGGCAAGCTCCTGCCGCCGGAGCTGATGGCCGAGATGCGCAAGCCGCACCCGAAGAGCGCCGGAATCTTCGGCAGCTACGGCCTCGGCTTGTACGTGCAGGAGCTGGGCCCGGACTGCGGCGGCACCGTCGTCAACCACAACGGCAGCCCTCCCGGGGGCTACAGCGCGCTGATGATCAGCTCGTCCGACGGCAAGAAGACCCTGACCGCCTCCATCAACTGGGGGGACACCGCCTTCGACGCGGCCCAGGTACCGAAGACGTTGGACAACCTGGTCAAGGCGGCGATCTGCGGCTGACCAAGATCACCGCCTGCGGTGTGACCAACCTCGACCTTCTGACGTGCGGTGACATCGGATCGACGTCCGGATGAAGACGGCGCGCGGTTCGCTTGCGGCTTCAGCAACCGGCAGAAGGAGCCAGCATGCGAAGGCTGTTCAAGCTCGCGACCGTGGCCATCGGCGTCGGGGTCCTCGCGTTCACCGGGACCTCGGCCGCCGCCGAGGTTTCGGCGCGGGAGAAACTCACCTGCGGGGGCGGTGTGTTCCTCGACGGTATCCGGGCTCTCACGATCAGCGAGAACGGCCGCGACGAGGTGTACCTCACGAGCAACGGCGGGAAGATCTGGCCGGCCGGCCGCTACGTGTCGATGGCCGCGGGTCAGCGGGTCGAGGTCGACAAGTGCGTCCCGTCCAACGCGGTGATCCGCCTGATCGAGGTGGACGACCTCGATCCCAACGACCAGCTCGGCCAGGTCACCCTGCAGGGCGACGTCACCAAGGACTACAGGCTCTGCTGTGGTGGTGGCGCCGAGTACCGGCTGGGGGCGGTCAGGTAGTCCGCGCGGAACGAAGCAGCCCCGCCGTCCAGGAGGACGGCGGGGCGCCACGTTCACCATGGCGCCCGGGATCCGGTTCTGTTTCAACACCTCGCCGGAGACGACCATCGACGCGATCCGCCGCTGGACATGAGCCCGCGATAGCCTCCGCTCATGCCGATCCGGTACGCGCTCCCGCCCGACGCTGATGCCATGGCAGAGGTCACCTGCGCCGCGTTCGCCACATTTCCCGACTTCGACGTCACCCCCCGGCAATCGGCCGCCAACTGGCTCCGGAACCTCCGCACGGAGGCGGCCGAACGGCCTCGGCCGCATCACACCAGGGTCGCCGAACTGCCGGACGGGACGGTCGTCGGCCTGATCATGGGCGGTCCGGCGGATCCCGAGCTCGGATGCGACGCCGAGATCTACGCCCTCGCGGTCCGCCCCGGGCACGAGCGACAGGGCCACGGCCGCGCCCTGCTCCTGGCCTCGGCCGCCGATCTGGCCGGTGCCGGGTTCGGCTCGCTGGCGATCCGCGTACGGGCCGGCAACGAACGCGCCCGCCGCTTCTACGCCTCCCTCGGCGGAGTGGAAGCGGGCGAGGCGTCATCCGGCGAGGTCGTCTACTCCTGGCCGGACATCAGGGCGGCCGGCCGTCAGTAGGTCTCGAACTCGACGTTCACCGACGCCGCGCCCCGCAACGGCGCGACCCGCTCGGCCTCATCCTGGATCGCCTTCTTGTCCCGCGCCCGCAGCGAGCCGAACGTTCTGACGGTGACGGTCAGCTTCCTGCCGCTCTTGCGTGGCCGCCAGATGCCGGTGATCTGGCCGTCGGCGAGGACCGTGCCCGGTTCGCCGACGGTCTTCCACACCTCCCGGTGGTACTTCCGGTCGACGATCGTCTCCCGGTCACGCATCTGGGTGTACGGATCGCGCGGCGGGAGCAGGCGTACCCCCTGAGGCTTCGGTGCCGACCGCAGCGCGTCGAGGTCCTCGGCGAGGATCCACGACCTGCCGTTGAACCCCACCTGGATCAGCTCGTCCTCGACCAGGCTCCACCAGGGGCCGGTGTCACCGGCCTTGATTCCTGCCCACGCGGCGAAGTCCGCGCGGGTCGACGGTCCGTGGCAGCGCAGGTAGCGGCGGAGCAGTTCGGCCCGCGCGACCTCGGGGCCGATGTCGGGGATCGTCCGGCCGAGCCACTCCTCGACCAGGACGAACGGTGCCTTGTTCCCGTCGCGCGGCGCGAAGCAGACCGTGCGCAGCAACGTGAGGATACGGATGCAAAAGTGCACGACACCTTCACCGAGCGGCTGGCCCGGGGCGTAGGGGCCCTTCCCTTCCCAGATGCCGCGTTGCCGCTCCGGCAGTTCGGCGGCGATCCGGACGGCGAGTTCCGCGCCCAGCTCGTTGATCGCGAGCCGGCGCCCGGACAGCACGGCGTCGATCTCGGCGCCGGTCAGCTCGACCGCCTCGGTCAGGCTCATGCCGAGCTCGTCCAGCGCCTGCTGCACGCCGGGAATGAGATGCAGCCGCCCCTCCTCGCCCGGCGGAAGCACGCCGGTGGTGAACACCGGCGCGTCCGCGGTCGGGAAGTAGAACGGCGAGCCGCGCATGCACCAGCTCTGCAGCAGGCTCTTGTCCTCGGCGACCGCCTGCTCCACCCGTTCCGGCGTGAGGTTCTCCACCCTGGCGTGCAGGGCCGGCAGCGCCGAACCGGGCGGGCTGTTCTGGATCCCGCACCGGCCGGCCGCGTCGAGCAGCCCGCCTTCGCCCAGCCGTGCGGTGAGGTGGTGGGCGTTGAGGCGAAACGCGATGACGTCGCCCTTCGAGACCTTGTCAGCCACGGGCGCACACTATCGCGGCGACTCAGCAGAGCGCGTTGTCGATCAGGCGGGCGGTGGCCTTGCCCTGCTCCGGTGTGCCCGGGTAGCTGGTGCGGGAGACGACCACGCTGGTGCGGCCGTCCTCGGTGACGGCGTTGTCGGTGATGAACCCGGGCGTGCCGCCGGGGTGCGACCAGACCGAGATCCCGCAGCTCAGCTTCTGCTTGGCCATGCCCAGACCGAACTCCCTGCCCGGCGCGCCGACCGGGACCGTGGTGGTCATCTTCTTCAACTGCCCGGGCGACAGCAGCCGGCCGCCGAGCAGCCCGCGCCAGAACCTGCTCAGGTCGGCGGTGGTGGTGACGGCCTCGCCCGCCGGGCCGGCCCAGCCGAGGCTGAGCCGGGTGGCGCGGAACGGTCGGGCGGTCTTGGCGTCGTCGGTGTAGCTCTCCGCGTGCGGCTTGGGCAGGCGCGGGGAGTCGCCGGGCAGGGTGGTGTGCCGCAGCCCCAGCGGGGTGATGATCCGGCGCGTCACCTCCTCGCGCCAGGAGTTCCCGGTGGCCCGCTCGATGATCATCCCGGCCAGCAGGTAGTTGATGTTGGAGTAGCTCCAGCGGGCGCCGGGGGCGAAGAGCGGGCGCCGGCCGACGCTGAGCGCCACCAGCTTCTTCGGGCTCATACGCAGGAACCGGTACGCGCGGTAGCCCCGCTCGGTGCGCATCTTCATCTCGATGTCGCCCACGGAGTCATGCAGGCCGCTCGTGTGCTGGAGCAGGTGCCTGACGGTGATCTTGCGCCCGTCGTTGCCGTTGCCGCGCACCAGCCCGGGAAGCCATCGTTCGACGTGGTCGCCGAGGGACAGGCGGCCCTCCGCCTCCAGTTGCAGGATCACGGTGGCGACGAAGGTCTTGGTGTTGCTGCCCATCCGGAAATGCCCGTCGACGGGGACCGGCACCTTACGGCCGCGCACCGCCGTACCGCTGGCCGCGGCCAGGTCGTCGCGGGGTGAGACCACCCGGGCCTGCACGCCCAGCGTGCCGGCGTCGCGGATCGTGTCCAGATCGGCCCGCAAGGCCGTCCGGTCGTATCGGGGGGTCGCGTCGGCCTGACCCGCCGCCGAAGCGACCAAGGCCACCAGCGCCAGCATCGCACTCTTCATCATCATCATCGGTTGCCTCCCGGCAGATGGTTTCGGGCCGACCGGTTGCCGGCCCGGGATTCGGTAAGGAGCGGCCACCAGACCGCCCGGCCGAGGAGCGCGGCCAGGGCGGGGACCAGCACCAGCGACACGACGAGCGCGGAGAGCATGATGCCGAGCGTCATCGCGAACGCGATCTGCTCGTTGCCCGGTGACGTGACGAGACTGGCGAAGGAGGCGGCCAGGACCAGGCCGGCCGTCGCGATGGCCGGGGTGGTGTGCCGTACGGCGCGGGCCACGGCGGCGCGAGCCGTACCGGATCGCCGCATCTCCTCGCGGATGCGGTCGGCGATCAGGATGTTGTAGTCGGTCCCCAGGGCCACGACGAACAGGAACAGCACAAGCGGCAGCGTGAAGCTGACGCCCGGCTCGCCCAGGACGTGCTGGAACAGCAGGGTCGCGGCGCCGAGGGTGGCGGCGAAGCCGAGCCCGACGGAGAGCATCAGGATCAACGGCGCGAGCAGGCTGCGCAGGAGCAGCAGGAGGATCAGCGCGATCAGCGCGGCCGCGACCGGGAAGACGATCGTGAGGTCGTGGTCGACGGCGGTCGAGATGTCGGCGACGATGGCCGGGGTGCCGCCCACGTGCGCCGTCGTCCCGGCGGGCGTGTGCTCGGCGACCGCGGCCCGGATCGGTCCGGAAGCCAGGTCGCGGGCCTGCCGGCTCCGCGGGTCGGCGGTCGGGTAGAGGTCGATCCTGGCGGCGCTGTGGTCCTTGTTCAGGACGGTCGGCGCGGGCCGGCCCACGCCCCTGACCTCGGAGAGCGCGCGGGACAGGCCGTCGAGCCGATCGGTGGTGAGGGCGCGGCCGTCCGTGGAGGCGACGTAGACGCTCGTCGGGTCGGACACGCCGGCGGGCAGCGTGCGGGAGATCTCGGCGGCGGTGGCCGCGGCGGGGGTCTGGGCGGCGGAACCGGCTTGGCCGTAGTCCATGTGGATGCCGATCAGCCCGGCGGCCGGCGCGGCCAGCAGGGCGACGGAGGCGGCCAGCATCGCCAGCGGCCGTCGCGTGACCAGCGCGCCCAGGCGGGCGGCCCGGCCTTCTCCCGGTTCTGCGCGCAGGGCCGTACGGGAGGGCCAGAACATCTTGCGCCCGGCGGCGGCGAGCAGGGCCGGCAGCAGGGTGAGGCTGCCGATCATCATCACCAGGACCGCGACGGCGATCGCGGGGCCCATCGAGCGGAACTGCCCGAAGGTCGCCAGGCCCAGCGTGGCGAACGCGGCCACGATGGTCAGCGCCGCCGAGGTGATCGCGGCGCCCACCCGGGCGGAGACCTGCGCGGCCACCTCGCGGGCGGGCTGCTCCGGCCTGGCCCGCAGGTGCTCGCGGAAGCGGAACAACAAGAACAGCAGGTAGTCGATGCCGATGCCGAGCAGGACCACGTTGATCAGGCCGGGGGTGCTCGCGTCGAGCTTGAGCCCGGTGAGCATCGCGGCCCCCGCGACCGCCCCCGCCGCCACGAAGCCGATCAGGGCGACCGCGAGCAGCGGCAGCAGGGCCGCCAGTACGCTGCGGAACACCAGCACGTTGAGCAGGATGATCAGCCCCATGATGATGCCGCTGCCGACCGTGGTGACGATCTCGCGCGAGTCGACGGTGTCGACGGTGTCGGCGAGCGCCCCGGTGAACCCGGTACGCATGCCCGCCTCGGCGAAGTGCGTCCTGGCGGCGTCCCGGAACGTCCGGTAGACGCCCTGGACGCCCTTGTCCGAGCGATTGCCGACCAGCTCGACGGAGAGCAGCTGGAAGCTCCCGCCGGGCGCGGTCATCGCCGGGGCGATCCGCGGGGTCTGGGAGCGGTCGGGGATCAGGAACTGCTGCGGGCCGTCGTCCTCCCTGGGCATGATCACCCGGCGCTTGGCCAGCTTCGCCGCCTCGGCCTCGACCCGCTGTCGGTCGGCGCCGGTGAGCGCCTTGCCGTCGGACCGGGCGACCAGCACCGTCACCGTGGTGGCGTCGGGGTTCACCCCGAACCGCTCCTTGGCGATGCGCAGCGCGGCGGCCGAGTCGTAACCGCTGGGCAGGAAGTCTCCGGCCTGGTTCTGCGTGACGCGGTCGAACAGCGTCGGAGTCAGGGCGCTCAGCGCGACACCCAGCACCGCCCAGAGGGCGATGACCTTCCATGGATGTCTGGTGGAGTACCCGGTCAGGGCGCGGATCACGATGTCCTCCGGCGGACGGAATGCGGATGTCTGCCGGGGGCTCCCGGCCTGCATC
This sequence comes from Nonomuraea sp. NPDC059007, assembly GCF_042740555.1. Lineage (NCBI taxonomy): Bacteria > Bacillati > Actinomycetota > Actinomycetes > Streptosporangiales > Streptosporangiaceae > Nonomuraea > Nonomuraea sp. NPDC059007. The sequence continues at coordinate 21,119 of NZ_JBHYJD010000043.1, forward strand.
CAGACCATCAGCCGCAGGGGCGCGGAACCTCGTGGCAGCGGATGATCCTGATCGGGGCCCTGGGTCCTTCCCTCCGCCCGTGACCAGGAGCGTGGTCCTGGTCATCGCCGTCGCTGTGTAACCCTGGTCCGGGGACGGGACACAGGGGGAAACATGCTCAGGAGCCGGCAGGCAGACGACGCCGAGCCGCCGTGGACGCGTAACGACGCGCTCGTGGCCGGCGGCGCCTGCGTGATGAACCTGCTCAGCTACGCGTTCTTCAACGCCCCCGACGGCCGGCACGCGGTGAGCGTGGCCGGGTTTCTCTTCGTCGCCCTGGCGGCCCTGCCGCTGCTCGCCCGGCGCCGCCACCCGGTGGCGGCGCTCACCGCCATCCTGGTACTCGACTCGGCGGCCACCCTGATCGTGCCGCTGCCCAGGCACTTCGGCGCTGTCCTGGTGGTCGCCCTGTACTCCGTCGCCAGGGCCCGCCCCGGCCGGGTGACGGCGGTCGCGGCCGTCGCGACGGTGGCGCTGACGCTGGTGAGCCAGAGCGCCGGCCACCTTCCGTCCTGGCAGGACGCCGTCATCCCGCCCCTCACCACCTTGATCGTCGTCGGCACCGCCATGGCGGTCAACCGCTGGCAGGCGGAAGTGGCGGCCAACCGCAGGCTCCTCGCCGACCGCGCGGTGGCCGACGAACGCCGCCGCATCGCCCGGGAGCTGCACGACATCGTGGCCCACCACATCACGACGATGCAGCTGATGTCCGGCGGGGCCCGCGCCAACCTCGGCGAACCGGAGGTGGTCCGGGACGCGCTGGTCACCCTGGAGGCCTCAGGGCGGCTGGCGCTGCGCGAGATGCGTCAGCTCCTCGCCGTGCTGCGCGACGGCGACGAACCGGAGGCCACGCCGGCGCAGCCCCAGCCGGGCGCCGACGACCTGGGCCGCCTGGTGGAGGAGTCATGCCTGGCCGGGCTGCCGACCGAGCTCAGCGTCCACGGGCCGCGGCGCCCGTTGCCGCCGACCGTCGGCCTCACGGTGTTCAGGATCACCCAGGAGGCCCTCACCAACGCCCGCAAGCACGCGGGGCCCGCCCGCGCGTCCGTCCGGCTGACCTATGCCCGGGACCAGGTCACCGTCGAGGTGCGGGACGACGGCGGGGGAGCACCGCCGCTGGAGGGCGCGCCGGCCGGGGGTTACGGCCTGATCGGCATGCGTGAGCGCGTCGCCCTGCACGGCGGCGCCCTCAGCGCGGGCCCGCAGGCGGACGGCGGGTTCGCCGTGGTGGCCCGCCTGCCGCTGACCACGGACGAGTCCGACGAGGCGGCCGTCCAGCACGAGGGGGCACGCCGATGATCAGGGTCATGATCGTGGACGATCAGTTGCTGGTACGGCGCGGCCTGTCGCTCATCCTCTCCCCGGACCCGTCGTTCGAGGTGGTGGGCGAGGCCGAGGACGGCGCGCAGGCCGTCACCCTCGCCCGGCGGCTGCGCCCCGACGTCGTCGTGATGGACATCCGGATGCCCGTCCTGGACGGGGTGGCCGCGACCAAGGAACTCGCCGCCACCGTGCCCGGCAGCCGGGTCCTGGCCCTCAGCACCTTCGACATGGACGAGTACCTCGTGGGCGCCCTGCGCGCCGGAGCCTACGGGTTCCTGCCCAAGGACAGCTCCCCGGAGGAGCTGAGCGCGGCGATCCGCACCGTCCACGCCGGCGAGGCCGCCGTCGCGCCCCGCCTGCTCACCCGGCTGATCGCCACCTACGTACGGGCGCCCCACGGTACGCGGCCGGCCACCAAGGGCCTGGGCGAGCTCACGCCCCGCGAGGTCGAGGTGTGGCGCCTGATGGCCACCGGCCTCGACAACACCGAGATCTCCCGGGTCCTCGACATCAGCCTCTCGACCGTCAAGAACTACATCACCAGCATCTTCGACAAGCTCTCCGTCCGCGACCGCGCGCAGGCGGTCATCGTGGCCTACGAATCGGGCTTGGTGACCGCGGGTGAGGAACACAAGCCATAAAGTCTCCAGACCCTATTTATCAATAGAAGCGCCACTTGACCCTTAATTACGGGCTCCGCAGACTAGGGGCCGAACTGTCCATCTCACCGTGCGACAGAAAAGGTGTAAAGAATGGCGCAGCTGAGGACGAGGCCGATTCCATCCGTCAAGGACACGCGGCCCGACACCCTGCACGCGGCGATAAAAGCACGGCACCCCATCAAGGTCAACGGTCTCATCGACGGCTGGACGGCGGCCGGCTGGACGTTCGACAGCCTGCGGGCCCTCGGGGGTGACACCCCTGTCACCGTCCTGGACGAGCTGCCGAAGTCAGGGGGCCTGCTCCCCGGCGGACAGGAGTCGTACGAGCGCGAGATGCCCTTCGCCGACTTCCTCGACCACGCCGAGCGTCCCGACCTGAAGGCGGCCTGCTACCTGGGCTACTGCCGTCCCGACGAGCTGATCCCCGGGTACGGCTCGGCCTTCGACTTCACCTCGCTCACCCCGCCGAGCACCCACTCCACCGACACGAGACTGTGGGTCGGCTCGGGCGGCACCTGCTCAGGGCTGCACAGCGACGCCAACGACAACGTCTTCACCCAGATCCGCGGCCACAAGCGGGTCGTTCTCGTGTCGGTACGGCAGACGCACCTCGTCCACCCCTTCGTCGACAACATCGTCAACAGCCCGGTGGACCCCGAGCACTACGACTCGCGGCAGTTTCCCCGCCTCGCCCGCGCCAGGGTCTACACCACCACGGTCGGCCCCGGCGACCTGCTCTACATCCCCCGGGGCTGGTGGCACTACCTGCGCTCGGAGTCCCCCTCGATCTCCATCAACCACTGGTTCGGCCCGATGATGTCCGCGAGCGCGTTTCTCGGCATTCTGCTGCGCCTGGGCCCCCGCTACATCGCGCGGACCGCCGTCGACATGGTCCGATACGGCGTGCTCGGCAAGCACTATCAAAAGAACTTCTTCTTCACTCCGCCCTCCACCGGCGAATGCCTCTACAACCTGATTCGATACGGCCGTTTCGAGCCGGAGGATTACCACAAGTCGGGGCCGGAAAAGCGGGCCGCGGTCGGCGAAGAGTGACCGATCGTCACTCGCCGAGCTCCAGGAGACCACGCCAGCGGTTGGCCGACTCGATCGTGTCCTTGCTGACCTGTTCCAGGAACGCGCCCGTCCTGGCCAGCCGCCGCCCCACGGTGCTGTCGAGCCCGTGCGCCTCGGCCAGGGCCATCGTGGCGCGCATCGTCTCCAGGGTCTGCCGCCCGCTGGTCACGACCGCGTGGTACCAGGCGTCGTCGTCGAGCACGTAGATGTCGCGCCGGCGCTGCGGATCGCGCTCGCGCCGGACGAACCCGCTGTCGACCAGGGAGTTCACGGCCACGGAGACCGAGGCCGGGCTGATCCGCAACCTGCGGGACAGCTCGGCCGCGGTGCGCCTGCCGTTCTCGGACAGCGCCAGGTCGAGGTGCACGCGCGCGGTCATCCGCGGCAGCCCCGTCCTGACCGCCATCTCGATGATCTCCTGTTCGCCGATCTCCTGTTCCAACGCGCCGGCCGGCGTTCCGGTCGCGCGCGGGGGCGCCGGTGTGCCGCGCCTGGCGCGCTGAACCGACGCCTGGTGCGCCTGCTGGGCCCGGTAGCCGGCGGGGCCGCCGTTGCGTGCGACCTCCCGGCTGATCGTCGAGGTCGGGCGGCTCAGCCGTTGGGCGATCTGGGCGTAGGAGAGCCCGTCGGCGAGTCCGGCCGCGATGCGCTCGCGGTCCTGCTGGGTCAACCGTCCTCCTGGCATGCCGCCAGTATTGCTTTCGCCTCCAGCCATTGCAACGTTCATTGCGTTTGGGTGCAGCGTCATTGCACTGAAATATCTGTATTTGTCTGTGTATATGGTCGCGGGTGGATTGACAGATTGTCCGAATGCAACGTAGCTTTCGAGTCATGTCAAACACGTACTATCGCGAAATGGGGGCGGGTCATGGGTGAATCTGTCTACACCCTTCCGGCGATGCCGACGGCGCGTCAGGCCGGCTGTCCCTTCGATCCGCCGAAGGAACTGGTCGAGGCGCGCGAGCACGGCCCCATCAGCCGGTTCGTCTTCCCCGACGGGCACGAGGGCTGGGTGGTCACCGGCTATGACCTGCTCCGATCCGTCCTCGCCGACTCGCGGTTCAGCTCGCGCAAGGAGTTCATGCGCCATCATCCGCTGATCGACTTCGGTGAGATCGAGGTGCCTCCGGCGCTGCCGGGTGAGTTTCTGCTGATGGACGATCCGCAGCACAGCCGGTATCGCAAGCCGCTGGCGGGCAAGTTCACGGTACGGCGGATGCGGCAGCTCACCGAGCGGATCGAGCAGGTCACCGCCGAGCACCTGGACGCGATGGAGAAGGCCGGGCCGCCCACCGATCTGGTGACCGCGTTCGCGAAGCCGATCCCGGCCATCATGATCTGCGAACTGCTCGGCGTGCCGTACGCGGATCGAGACTCCTTCCAGGGGGACGTCGAGAAGTTCATGGACGGGGAGACCCCTGACGAGGAGCTGATCGCGGCCTACGCCTCGGTGCGGACGTATCTGGCCGAGCTGGTCGCCGCCAAGCGGGCCGACCCGACCGACGACGTGCTCAGCGACCTCATCGAGGGCGATCTGACCGATGAGGAACTCCGGGGAGTCAGCCTGATCCTGCTGGCGGCGGGGCTGGACACCACCGCGAACATGCTCGCGCTGGGTACGTTCGCGCTGCTGCGGAACCCGGCGCAGCTCGCCGCGCTGCGGGCGGACCCTTCTCTCACCGAGAAGGCCGTGGAGGAGCTGCTGCGGTATCTGACCGTGGGCAAGACGTTCATGCGGACGGCGCTGGAGGACGTCGAGCTGGGCGGCCAGAGGGTCGCGGCAGGTTCCATGGTGATCCTGTCGTACAACACCGCCAACCGTGACCCGGAGCGGTTCTCCGATCCGCACGTTCTGGATCTGCGCCGGCAGGATGGCGGGCATCTGGCCTTCGGGCACGGCATCCATCAGTGCCTGGGGCAGCAGCTGGCCAGGATCGAGATGCGGGTGGCCTTCGCCGCGCTGGTCAAGCGGTTCCCGACGTTGCGGCTGGCCGTACCGGCCGAAGAGGTTGTCGTGCGGCCGGAGACCGCCGACGTCTTCGGGGTCAAGAGCCTCCCGGTCGCCTGGGACTGACCCCCGGCGCGCCAGGGCGTGAATACGAAACGGGGGTACGGCGAAGTAGGCGTGTCCACGGAGATTGTCCGAAAGGCAGGCATGCCACCACCCCTTCCGTCGTCGGCTCCGCCAACCACCGAGACCGACGCACAGCTCATCGAGGCGTCGCTGAGCCGCCCCGAGCGGTTCGGCGCGCTGTTCGATCGCTATCACCAGGCCATCCACCGCTACGTGCGGTTCCGTCTCGGCGAATCGGCGGCCGACGACCTCGCCGCGGAGACGTTCCTGCGGGCCTTCCACGGGCGAACGCGCTACGACCTCTCCCACCCCGACGCACGAGCCTGGCTGTACGGCATCGCCTCCAACCTGATCGCCGGCCATCGCAGGGCCGAGGCGCGCAGGTATCGCGCCCTGGCCAGGAGCGCCGAGGTCACCGACGTGGTGAACCACGACGAGCATGTGGTCCAGCGGGTGTCGGCCGCCGTCATGCGGCCGAGCCTGGCCGCCGGGCTGGCGGCGCTCTCGCCCGGTGACCGGACCGTGCTTCTGCTGGTCGCCGGTGCCCAGCTCAGCTACGAGGAGATCGCCGAGGCGCTCGGCATCCCGCGGGGCACCGTCGGCTCGCGGCTCAACCGGGCACGCAGAAAGCTCCGCTCGTACGTCGGCATCGAGGAGTTGGCATGACGCAGGACCTGCAGGAGATCAAGTCGTCGTACGACGCGCTGCCCGGCCCCTCCGCGACGGCCACCGCCAGGGCGAGGGACCTGCTCACGGCGGGGCGTAAGCCCCGTATCGGCTACGCCAAGCACGCGCTCAGGGCGGGCACGTTCGGGCTGGCGGCGGCCGTCGCCGCGGTCGCCTTCATGGTCGGCCCCAACGGCGGCGCCACCCCGGCCAACGCGGCGGAACTGCTCCAGCACGCGGCCAGCGTGGCCGCCCGGCAGCCCGCGCCGCAGACCGGCCAGTTCGTCTACGTCAAGCGCCTGGAGCAGAACTGGATGCTCACGCTGAGCGAGACCGAGGGCACGGGCGAGCACACCCAGGAGGTCACCCGTGAGGCCTGGGTCTCCGCCACCGACCCCGGGAACGCGCTGATCCGCTCCACCTACGGCAGGCGGAGCATCCACAAGGGCCAGGTCCCCACCCTGATGGCGACTCCGGGCACGGTCGACCACGAGACCGGGCGCTGCGCGGCTGACGTGCTCCCGGAGGAGAACCTGCCCACCGACCCCGACAAACTCCTCGCCCAGATACGCGCGGACGCCGAGGCCTCCGTCAGGAACGAACGGCCCAGGCCCAGCCAGGACCAGGTCGGCCCACGAGTCGAGGTCACCGTGGCCTTCCGCCTGGTCACCCTGGCCCAGAATCCCTTCCCGGGCGTCGGCATGCGCGAGGCGGTGTTCGGTGCGATGTCCAAGCTGCCGACCGCCACCATGCGCACCGACCTCACCGATCCGGCCGGACGCCAGGGCATCGGCGCCTCGATCGAGTACAAGGGACCGGACGGCCGGGGACGCACCGAATTGATCTTCGAGCCCGCCACCTATCGTTTCCTCGGCTGGCGAAACCTGTCCGAGGGGCCGGACGGCGCGGAGGTGCTGCGCGGCGCCGTCGCGATGCTGGAGGCCAAGATCGTCGACACGATGCCATCTGCCCCGGAGGCGAGGGCCTGCTGACGACCGAGGTCAGTCCTGGTCGAACGTGGCCCGGATGGCGGGCAGGTGGTCCAGCAGGGTCCGCACACCCAGCCGGTCGGCCGTGGCCGAGGCGTACACGAACTGCACGTCGACCCGCCACCCGCCGAACCCCAGCGGCAGGAGCGCCGTGCCACCGTCGCGCACCGATCGCGCCGCGACGAACCGGGGCACCACCGCGACGAACCCCGCGTCGAGCGCCATCCGGAGCGCGGCCGACGGCAGCCCGGTCGTGTGGATGGGGGCGTCGAGGCCGCGCTCGGGATGTTCGAGTGAGGCGGCGAGTTCCTGGGCGTCGCGGCCCCAGCGGTAGACGATGACGCCGGTCCTGGCGAGGTCGTCGATCCGCAGGCGCCGGCGACCGGCGAGCGGGTGGCCGGGCCGGCAGACCGCGACCAGAGGGGAGCGGCAGATCGGCTCGGACCGCAGCGCGCGCAGCGGCACCTTCGGCATCACGAATCCGGCGTGCACGCTGCCGTCGGCCAGGCGGCCGACGACCTCGCCGCTGTGCGCGACCCGGCAGTGCACGGTGATCGGCTTGCCGGCGACCGCCCCGAGCGCGGCGGGGAAGACGAGGTCGCCGAGGCTCGCGGGCGCGGCGAGCACGAGCCGCTGGGTCTCGTGTGCCGTCACCGCGATGGCGGCCTCGTCGAGGAGGTCGAGGCAGCGCTGGGCGTAGTCGTTCAGGCGCTCGCCGGCCGGGGTGGTCGTGCTTCCACGGGCGCCGCGCACGAGCAGCGGGGCGCCGAGCTTACGCTCCAGGGCGGCGATCCGGACGCTGACCGACGGCATCGACAGCCGGAGTTCGGTGGCGGCGGCGCCGAGGCTTCCGGTGCGGACCACCGTGGTGAACACGACGAGATCCATCGTCTCGACCTTGTGTCCTGTGCCGTCGAAGCCGGGGAGGGACATAGGCACAGACTAACCCTGGACCTCGACATTTCCGGTCTACCTATGCAATTGGGTCATCGTCAATAGTTCAGGACATGTCTGAGACGCTGTCGGCCGTTTCGCCGGACGAGGATCTGCGCCTGCGGCGCGGCCTCGGAACCACGTCCCTCGCCCTGATCACCTTCTCCAGCGTCATCGGTTCCGGCTGGCTGCTCGCGCCGTACACGGCGGCCAAGGCGGCCGGACCCGCCGCCTTCCTGTCCTGGACGATCGCCTCGGTCGCCACCGCGCTCGTGTCGCTGGCCTTCATCGACCTCGCCTTCCGCCATCCGATGTCCGGCGGCAACGTCCGGTGGCCGCAACTGGCCTCGGGCCCACTGGTCGGCGCCGTGGTCGGCTGGGCGGTGTTCCTGCAGGCCGTCAGCGCCGGGCCGAGCGAGTCGACGGCGGTCGTGCAGTACGCCGCCAAGTGGCTGCCGTGGGTGATGTCCGGCGAGTCGCTGAGCTGGCCGGGACGGCTGATCGCCGCCGGGCTGCTCGTGTTCTTCTGCGCGCTCAACCTGTTCGGCATCAAAATGCTAGCCCGGGTCAACAACGTCGTCGCCACCATCAAAGTGGTGATCCCCGCGCTGACCGTGATCCTCTTACTGGCCAGCGGCTTCGACACCACCAACGTGGCGACCGGCGGCGGGGTCGCGCCCTACGGCGTCTCCGCGGCGCTCACCGCCGTGGTCGGCGGCGGCCTGGTCTACTCCTTCACCGGCATCAACGCCGCCGCGGTCATGTCCGGCGAGGCGAAGGACCCGCGCCGCACCGTGCCGAGGGCCACGCTGATCGTGCTGTTCGGGACGATCGTGCTCTACATGGGCCTGCAGGCCGTGATGATCTTCTCGCTGCCCAACGGCCTGCTCGGCAGCGGCTGGCACGGGATCAACCTCAACTCGCCGCTCGCCTCGCTCGCGACCCTGCTCGGCCTGTCGTGGTTCGCCACCGTCCTGCTCGCCGACGCGATCTTCTCGCCCTCGGGCAGCTTGCTGATCGGCATCGGCGTCAAGGGCCGCTACACCTACGGCGCCGCGCAGAACGGGCTGCTGCCCGCCGCGCTGGCCAAGGTGGACGCGCGGTTCGGCATCCCCCGGCGCGCGCTCATGCTCAACGTCGGCATCGGCTCTGTCATCGTGCTCACATTCGGGAACTGGAAGTCCATCGCCAGTTCGCTCAGCTTCTACTACGGGCTCAGCTACGCGGCCGTCTCGGTCGCGGTGACCGTCCTGGCCGCGTCGACTCCGCTGGAGAAGGGCTGGCTGCGCAGGTGGGCGATCCCGGTGGGCTTCGCCTCGTTCGTGCTGTCCGGGCTCATCCTCTACTGGTCGACCTGGGAGAAGATCCGGGTGGCGGTGCCGTTGCTGCTGATCGGGTTCCTCATCTACCTGGTGCGGACCGCCAAGCTGCGGGCGGTGGGCGGCTGGCTGGTGGGCTTCCTGGTCATGCTCGGCCTCCTGTCCGCGCTCGGCTCCTTCGGCGGGGCCGGCGTCGTCGCCGCGCCGTACGACTCGGTGCTCGTGGGGGTGCTCAGCGCGGGAATCTGGTGGCTCGCGCACCGATCGGGCCTGCGCCACCAGCGATCCCTGACCCCGCAAGACGCTAGGAGCATGGCGTGACCGACCTCGACTGGGACCTTGAGCGATCCCGCGCGCGACGGAACAAGCGCTGGTCGCAGTACGACCGGGACGTCATCGATCTCACCGTCGCGGAGATGGACCTGCCGGTCGCCGCGCCCATCCTCGCCGCCGTCCAGGACGACGTGCGGCGGCAGGCCTTCGGCTACCCGCTCGCCGACGAGCTGAGCGACGTTCCCCAGGCGGCCAGTGAGTGGCTCGCCGAGGAGCACGGGCTCACCGCCGCTCCCGGCCGGGTACGGCTGCTGCCGGAGCTGATGCGCGGCATCATCATGTCGATCACGCATCTGACCAGGGCGGATTCGCCGGTGGTCGTGCCGACGCCGGTCTACGGCCGGTTCTTCGACGCCATCCGGGTCGCCGGGCGCGCGGCCGTACAGGTGCCGATGTCCGTCGGAGAGCGCGGCTACGAGCTCGACCTCGACGGCATCGAGCGGGCCCTGCGCGCGGGCGCGGGCAGCGTGCTGCTCTGCCACCCCGGCAACCCGACCGGCCGCGTCCTCGACGGCGGGCCGTTGCGCGCGCTGGCCGCGCTCGCCGCGCGGTACGGCGCGAAGGTGATCAGCGACGAGATCCACGCGCCGTTGCGCTATGAACCCGGTTTCATCCCGTACGGCTCGCTCGACGACAACGCCATCACCCTGATCAGCGCCACCAAGGCGTGGAACTTCCCCGGCCTGCGCTGCGGGCTGATCGTTTTCGGCGATCCGGCCGACGCGCGCGTCTGGGCCGGGCTGCCGAGGGCGGCGGTCGGCGGCATGAGCCCGCTCGGCATGACGGCCACCGTCGCCGCGTTCCGCGAAGGGCGGCCGTGGCTGCGCGAGGCCGTCCGGTTCCTGGACGGCAACCGCAAGCTGGTCACCGACGCGCTCGCCGCTCTCGACGTCGGATACGTCCAGCCGCAGGCGGGCTACCTCGCCTGGATCGACCTGCGCCGATTCGGCCTCGCCGACCCCGCCGACCACCTGCTGCGGTGGACCGGCGTCGCCACCGCCTCCGGCGCCGACCACGGATCGGCGGGGAACGGTTTCGTCCGCCTCAACTTCGCCACCCCGCCCGACGTGCTCGCCGACGCCCTCGCCCGCATCATCGCCTGCCTGCTTTAGGATGCCTATAGCATCGGGATTTTATGAACATCCGAGAAGGGAACCGAGATGGCGACGCGGCACATCTACGCGGTACGGCACGGCGCGGCCGACCCCTTCGGCGCCCTGACCGACGTCGGCAGGCGGCAGACGGAACTGCTGGCCGACCGGCTGGCCCGCCTGCCCATCGACGCCGTCTGGCATTCGCCCCTGTCCAGGGCGGTGAGCTCGGCGGAGATCATCGGTGCGCGCCTGCCGGGGGTCGCGGTGGGGGAGGCGGCGGAACTGGTGGACCACGTCCCCCACGTCCCGGCCGAGATGCCGCCCGCGTGGAGGGGGTTCTTCGACGGATACGACGCCAAGGAGGCGGCCGAGGGCGCGCGGCTCGCCGACGCCCTGACCGGCCGGTTCGCCCGCCCCACCGCGGCCGAGACCCATGAGGTCCTGGTCACCCACGCCTACCAGGTGGCCTGGCTGGTGCGGGACGCCCTCGGCGCGCCGCCCGTGCGGTGGCTGGGCCTGACCTGCGGGAACACGGCGCTCACCGCGATCGAGTATCGCGACGGCGTGGGCCCGTCGGTGCTGTTGTACAACGACATGGGCCACCTCCCGGACGACCTTCGCTGGACAGGGTTCGGGCCCGGCGTCCGCCCCTGAGATCTAGGAGTCACGCAGAGCGGTGTGGGCGGCGATGAGGCGCTGGGCCTCATCGCGCTCGGAACGCTCGCCCGTGACGTCGTCCGCCCACGCCAGCAGCCGCCGCAGGTGGGCGTCGGCCGTGTCCGTGGCGATGCGCGGGCTGCCGAGGGCCACCTCGCCGCTGGTCCCGTCGATGGTGACCAGCGCGCCTTCGTCCACGGTGCGCCCACCGGCGGTCAGGGAGCGGCCGTCGACGACCAGGTCGGCGATGCCGACGACGGCGGGCTTGCCCATCGCCCGCGCGACGACCGCGGCATGGCTGGCCGGACCGCCGCGCGCGGTGACGATGCCCGCGGCGGCGGCCAGGCCGCGCATGTCGTTCGGGGACGTCTCCGGACGGACCAGGATGACCGGGCCGTCGGCGGCCATGCGTACCGCCGCGTCGGTCGTGGTCGCCACCTTGCCGGCCGCGACTCCGGGGCAGGCTCCCACGCCCCGGGCCAGGATGTCGGCCTGCGCCGGTGCGGCGATGCGCGGGGTGCGTACGTGCCGGAGATGCTGGGGCGAGACCCGCAGCAGAGCCTCGCGGCGCGTGATCAGCCGCGCGTCGGCCAGCTCCGTCGCGACCCGAACGGCGGCGCCGCCCACGAACCGGCCCGGCCGGACCTGCAACAACCAGAGCTCACCGGCCTGGAAGGTGAACTCGACGTAGCACGCGTCGCGGTAGTGCCCCTCCACCCGGCGCAGAGCCTCGGCCAGCGCCGCCCAGACGGCCGGTTCGCGGTCGGCGAGCTCGCGCAGCGGCCGGGTCAGCGACCGGCCGGAGACGACGTCCTCGCCCTGGTGCCCGAACAGGACATCGCCGAACGGGACGTTCTCCCCGGTGTTGGGGTCGCGGCTGAAGGCGACTCCGGTGCCGCTGCGGGCGTCGCGGTTGCCGTACACCATCGCCTGGACGATCACGGCCGTCCCGAGATCATGGGGGATGTCGTGCAGTTCACGGTATGTGCGTGCGCGCGGCGTCTCCCACGAGGAGAAGACGGTCTCGACCGCCAGCCCCAGCTGCCGCGCCGCGTCGTCGGGGACGTCCCGCGCGGCGGCGAAGCCGGACAGGAACCGCTCCCGTGAGTCCCGCGCGAACCGGGCGTCGCCGGTCTCGGCCGCCAGGCCCGCCGTGGCCTCGGTCGTGAGGCCGAGGTTCAGGATCGTGGTCATCATGCCGGGCATCGACACGCTCGCCCCTGAGCGCACCGACACGGCCAGCGGCGCCCGCGCTCCGCCGAAGCGGCGCCCCGTCACGGCCTCCAGCCCGGTCATGGCGAGCTTGAGCTCCCCGGCCAGCCCGTCAGGAAGGCGGCCTTCGCGAAGATAGGCCCGGCAGGCCTCGGTGGTGACGACGAACCCGGCGGGCACCGGCAGGCCCAGGCGGTGCAGCACCACGAGACCGCTCGCCTTGGCCCCCACGGCCTGCGCGCTCTCCTCGGACCGCGCGGACAGCGGTCTGACCCACCTCACCACCGGGTGATCCCGAGCGTCGCGAGCAGGTCCTCGTGCAGCTCGGCCCAGACGGTGTGGTACGACGTGGTGTGGTCGGCGAGGTACTCCAGCTCGCCCGCCCTGGCCCGGCCGAGGGTCTCCCTGAGCCGCACGCGGTAGCGGCCGAAGCGCGGCAGCGCAGCGGACAGCTCGGCGCAGACGGCCGCGGCGCGCTGGTCCAGGTCGGAGAACCGGTCCAGGACGCGATCGTCGTAGGACCGGTCGCGGTGGTCGTTGACGGTCAGGACGCCGTCGACGGGGCGCATCTGCCAGGCCGTACAGAGGTCGAGCAGCTCCGGATTGAGCACCAGAAAGCGCTCGAAGGCGGCGGTGATCGCGGGGCGGGCGCCGCCGGACTCCAGTTCCTCGGTGATCCACTCGGCGTCGGTGGCCCGGCCGGCCTCCGTCAGGCCCCACGCGCCCATCTGGTGCGTGACGAGACCGGCGACCGCGAGGTCGATCAGCTCGGACTCGACCGCGGACTCGTCCAGGCCGGTGGCCGCGGACACCCGGGCGAGCCCGGAATGTCCGCCGCAGCGCAGGGTGTGCAGCACCAGCAGGTCGGTGCGGGTCATGTCGTGGCCTTTCGCGACTTGGGGTGGTCCGCGGCCGCGTGGGCGGCGCCCCGCCCACCGGCGCGGGCGACGATCATGCCGTCCCGGACGCGGACGGCGGCTTCGGTCTCATGGCCGGCCTCGGTCAGGCCGGCGGCGGCCGCGACCGTTCCGTCGTCGACGACCACCCGCAGGCGCGCCCAGGCGTCGGACGGGAAGACGCGCCGCAGGCAACCGGCGAGGTCGCTGATCCTGAGCCGCACGAGAGCGCCGGTCTCGGCGAGGTCGCCGGGGACGACGACCACCGTGACCCGCTCGCCCGGCCCCGCCGCCCGGACGGCCTCCTCGGCCGCGGACACGCGGTGCGTCCCCAGCACCGCCACCACACCGTCGGCGCCGAGGTCGACGCGCTCACCGGTGATCAGATCCGGCAGGCCCGCGAGCGGGATCCAGGCGTCCTGACACGGTACGGCCGGCGTCACGAAGGACAGATGCGGAGGCGCCCAGGTGTCGTTCAGGTCGAGCCCGGCCAGATGCTCGCAGGCCCGCGCCCGGTCGAAGGGGTCGCCGAAGCCCGGGGCCATCTCGGCCAGGAAGCCGGCGCCGCCCAGCAACGTCAGCACGAGCTCGGCCAGCCGTACCTGCCGGTGAGAGGAGCAGGTCTCCAGCCCCATGGCCAGCAGCAACGCCTCCAGCTGGGCGACCTGCGCCAGCAGGGTACGGCCCTGCTGGTCCTCGACGATGCCCGCCAGCGAGCGCAGTTGCAGCCGCCCGCCCGACGCGGTGTCGTCGACCAGCGGCAGCCGTTCCAGCCAGGTCCTGGCGAACGTGCCCAGCGCCTCGGCGGGCGACCCCGGCGGTCCGGCGGGCTCCGCCGTCTCGGTCTTGTCCACCATCTCGACGAGCACGGCCAGATACAGGGCTCGTTTGCTGGGGAAGTTCGAGTACACCGCGCCCCGGGTCAGCTCCGCCCGCTCGGCGATCCGGTCGACGTTGGCCAGGACGTAGCCCTGCTCGATGAACTCCTGCCTCGCCGCCGCCAGCACCGAAGCCCGCGTACGCGCCTGCTGCTGGACCCGCGTCAGCCGTACCATCACCGCTCCCTCTTTCGTGATGCAGTCAGGATACTCACAAAATCCGGATGATGTCGCCATCTGAATTTGGTGTGATAGGTACTGTCGGCATGGAGTTCTTCTGCTATCACCGGGATCGGTCAGACTCTGACGCGCTGCGCGACGAACTGCTGGAAGCGCACTGGTCCTACATGGACGGGTACGCGAAGGAACTGATCGCCCGTGGCCCGACCTTCGTCCGCGGCACCGAGACGGCCAGCGGCAGCGTCCACATCGTCGACCTGCCCGACGCCGCGGCCGTGCGGGCGTTCGCCTTCGACGAGCCCAACTACCAGGCCGGCGTGTACCGGGACGTGATGGTGCGCCGATGGCGCAACGTGCTGGGGCGCACCATGTGGGACTTCCCCGGCGGCCGGGAGGGCGGCAACCGGTACCTGGTGCTGGGGCTCGGCTCCGGGGAGCCCGCCGACCTGGACCCCTCGGGCCGGGACGAGCTGATCGCGTACGGGCCGCTGCTGTCCGACGACGGCGGCGCCTGGGTGGGTACGGCGCTGCTGATCCGGGCATCGGACCCGGATGCGGCACGCGCCGTACTGACCCAGGATCGCTACACCGACATCGAGGTCCACGACTGGGAGTTCGGCGGCCGGCGGTAGCGGTTACGGGCGCACGTTGTGGTTGCCCGCGAACAGGTTGCCCGGGTCGTAGTCCCGCTTGACCGCCGCCAGCCGCTCGTACGTCTCCTTCGGGTAGATCGCGGCCACGTCCTCCTCGGCGGCGGAGGCGAGGAAGTTGGCGTACGCGCCGTTGACGTGCGGTGCGAGCCGCTCCCAGATCGCCTCCCAGGCGGGACGGCCGGCGTCGAGGACCGGCTTGGGACCGCCGGTGACCGTCACGACCATCAGCTCCGCCCGGCGGTGCGCGTAGGCGGTGGCGTCGCCGGCCACGCGCGCCACCGCGCCGCCGACGCTTCGCACGACGATGAGCGGCGAGCCCTGCGACGTCCCGACCTCGGCGAGGATCCGCAGGGCCGCGGGCACCGACTCCTTCCCGACGAACGCGCTGCGGGTGACGAGCTGGATGCCGGGCGGCGGGGTCCCGCCGTCCACCAGGACGTCCGCGTACGGCATCAGCGCGACGGTGTCGCCGATCACCGTGCCGAGCCGCCGGATCGGGTCGATCGCCGCCGCGGCGAGGTCCGGGTCGTCGCCGTCGAAGGCGACGAAGACCTCGACCGGCGCCTCGTGGCCCCCGGCGC
The DNA here is from genome assembly GCF_042740555.1 of Nonomuraea sp. NPDC059007. Taxonomy (NCBI): domain Bacteria; kingdom Bacillati; phylum Actinomycetota; class Actinomycetes; order Streptosporangiales; family Streptosporangiaceae; genus Nonomuraea; species Nonomuraea sp. NPDC059007. The sequence continues at coordinate 36,682 of NZ_JBHYJD010000043.1, forward strand.
CCGGATTGGCGACCATCACGAGGGAGGTGAGCTCCTCGGGCGCGTCACGGACATGGTCCGCCCAGCCCTGCAGCACGGCGGCGGTCTCCGCGGCGGGGAAGGTGATCGCGCCGAAGAACACCTCCGTCGTCCGGTGCGCCGCGAACTCGAAGGCGGTCACGATCCCGAAGTTGCCGCCGCCGCCGCGCAACGCCCAGAACAGCTCCGGGTTCTCCCGCTCGCTGGCCCGGACGATCTCGCCGCCGGCCGTGACCAGCTCGGCGGCGACCAGGTTGTCCAGGGCCAGGCCGTACTTCCTGACCTTCCAGCCGATGCCGCCGGTCAGCGTCAGCCCGCCGACGCCGACGCTCTTGGTGTCGCCCGACGAGATCGCCAGGTGGTGCGGGGCCAGCGCGGCCGCGGCCTGGCCCCAGGTGGCGCCGCCGCCGATCCGCACGAGGTGGCGGGCCGGGTCGATGATCTCCACGTTCGCCAGCAGGCTGAGGTCGATCACGACGCCGCCGTCGTTGGTGCCGAAGCCCGCGAAGCTGTGGCCGCCGCCGCGTACGGACAGGGACAGGCCCTGCGCGGCGGCGAACCGCACACCCGCCTGTACGTCCGCGACGCTCTTGGGCCGCAGCACGTACGCCGGACTGCCCGCGGCCAGCAGCGAGCGGCTCGCCGATTCGTACTCCGGTGCGCCCGGCTCGATGATGTCGCCGCCGAAATCCAGCACTGAACTCATGACTTTCTCCAGGGTTTGGGTGGGTTACGCACTGTATGACCAAAAGATGCCGCTGCTTCGGATTCTGTGACGGCATGGCCGTGTGACATACGCCATACGGGCTTAGCGACGCAGGCTGGTCTCCTGGTCCAGGTGGGAGAGTTTCTCCGGGTTGCGCACGGCGTACAGGCCGGTGATGAGGCCGTCGTCGATGCGGAGCGCCAGGACGGTGTCGATCTCGCCGTTGAGCCGGAAGATGAGCGCCGGGTGGCCGTTGACCTGCGACGGCCGCAACGCCGCGACATCGCCGAACCGGCTCGCCCCGGCGAGCAGAGCAGCCACGTTCTCGGCGCCCACGACCGGTTCGAGCACGGCCTGGACGACTCCGCCGCCGTCGCCCAGCAGCACGACGTCCGGCGCGAGGATGTCGAGCAGGCGCTGCAGATCGCCGGTCGCGACCGCCCGCTGGAACGCCTTGAGCGCGTCCTGGGTCTCGGCCGGGGAAACCCGTCCCCGCGGCCGGCGGGCCGCCACGTGGGCCCGCGCCCGGTGGGCGATCTGGCGGACCGCCACCTGCGTCTTGTCGACGGCCTCGGCGATCTCGTCGTAGTCCAGGTCGAACACCTCGCGCAGCACGAACACCGCGCGCTCGGTCGGCGTGAGCGTCTCCAGTACCAGCAGCATCGCCATCGACACGCTGTCGGCCAGCTCGACGTCCTCGGCCACGTCGGGCGCGGTCAGCAGCGGCTCCGGCAGCCACTGCCCGACGTAGGACTCCTTGCGCCGGCCGAGCGCGCGCAGCCGGGTGAGCGCCTGCCGCGTGGTGATCCGCACCAGGTACGCCCGCCGGTCCCGGACCTCCTCAAGGTCGACCCCCGCCCACTTGAGCCAGGTCTCCTGCAGCACGTCCTCGGCGTCGGCGGCGGAGCCGAGCATCTCGTAGGCGACGGTGAACAACAGATTGCGGTGTGTCACGAACGCCTCGGTCGCCGCCTCGTTCATCGCTGCCCCCACCTGTTCCTTTCCGGCCATGCGTACGTGCACAAGACGCCGGCCCCCACCGCCTTGTGACGTGGCGTACGTCACATCACCGCGCTGTCACAGGAACTACCCCACCGGCATCTCTTGGGCATCAGACCACCACAGGTAAGGACAAATCATGGAATCCCGTTTCGACCTGATGGCCAGTGCACTCGGCGCCAAGCTCAGCAAGCGCGTCTACAACGTCGCTCTGGGCGTCCAGCAGTCGACGCTGTCCCGGGCCGTTCAGGACCTGGTGATGTTGCGCGCCAGCCAGATCAACGGCTGCGGCTTCTGTGTCGACTACCACACCAAGGACGCCACGGCCGCGGGGGAGAGCGCGGTCCGGCTCCACCTGGTCGCCGCCTGGCGTGAGTCGACGGTGTTCACCGCGGCCGAGCGGGCCGCGCTGGCGCTCACCGAGGAGGGCACCCGCCTCGCCGACGCGCACCCGGGCGTCTCCGACGAGACCTGGGCCCGGGTACGCGAGCACTACGACGACGACCAGATCGTCGCGCTCGTCTACACGATCGCCATGATCAACGCCACCAACCGGCTCAACGTGATCGTCCGCAACCCTGGCGGCTCCTACGAGCCCGGCATGTTCGCCAACCTGGCCCACTAGGGTCGGCCACGTGCCCCTCATCTCCATCGTCACGCCGAGTCACCACCCGGTACCCGACCACCTCCTCGCGGCCTACGAGTCCGTCCGCTCGCAACGCCTGCCGGACGGCTGGGAGGTCGAGTGGGTCATCCAGGAGGACGGCGCCACGGGCGCGGCCATGGAGATCCTTCCGCGTGACCCCATCGTCACGTTCGCGATGGGGCGCCGGGGCGGGGTCGCGCTGACCCGGAATCTCGCGCTCGCGCGGTCCAGGGGCGAGCTGATCAAGAATCTCGACGATGACGACGTGCTCATGCCGGATGTGCTGATGCGGGACATCGGCGTGCTGGCGGCCGATCCGCTCGTGCAGTGGACGACGTCCCGGGTTCTGGACCTGCTGCCCGACGGTTCCACGGTCGCGTTCGACAGCGATCCGCCCGGCGGGCGGCTGGAACCCGGGTTCGTCTACGAGTACTGGCGCGGCAACGGCTACCGGCTCCCCGTGCACCCCACGACGATCTGCGTCCGGCGCGAACTGGCGGTCGCCCTGGGCGGGTGGATGGGCATCCCCGGCTCCGACGACACCGGTCTGCTGGTCCCGGCCAGCGTGATCAGCCACGGCTGGTTCCACAGCGAGGTCGGCCTGCTCTACCGCAAGTGGCCGGGGCAGGAGACCGCGCGGACGGAGCACTACGCGGAGCTCGAACGGGACCTGCGCATGCGGCTGGTCGAAGAGCGCGCCGAGGCGGTACGCGCCATGTGGCCCCAGGTCACCGCCTGAATCCCAGCCTCTGCTGATCGTCCGTGGCCGTGGCTATCGGGGATACGTGGTGGCGAGCATCGTCGAGACGGACGAGCACGGGCGGCGGCTGCGGGAGCGGGACAAATGGGGGATCATCCCGCCGGAGTCCGGGCGGCGATCCGGTCCGGAGCCTTGAGACCGGGCATGAAGAGGTCGTTCAGGCCTTGGTGTGGACGTCGGGGCCGGTCTCGCCGCCGTAGGTGGCGATCTTGTATTCGACGGCCGTGAGCGAGAGGGTCAGCTCCCGGATCCGGCGGCGGATGGTGTCGCGGTGTTCGAGCAGCATGTCGAGCCGCTCGGGCACCGTCCCGGCCCCGTCGTCGACGAGCGCGACGTAGTGCTGAAGGTCGCGCATCGGCATTCCGGACAGCCGCATCCGGGTGAGGAACACCAGCCGCCGCACCGCCCGGTCGTCGTACACCCGATGGCCGTTGCCGTCGCGGGCCACCTCGACCAGCCCGGCGCGCTCGTAGTAGCGCAGGGTGTGCGGCGAGATGTCGAGCAGATCGGCGACCTCCACGATCGTCATCGACGTGGGTACCTCGGCCAGGTCGGCGAGGCGGTGGATCGCCTCGACCGACGGCGGGCCGTCGTCCCCGATCATCTCGAGTGCCCTGGTCATCAGGTCGTCGGTGGCCATGACAACCAGCCTAAATCGGCCGGACCGATGCCGGGACGTCCTCGAAGTCGGCGCTGCGCGCGGTCTGCGCCCACCGCTCGACCTCCGCCAGCCCGCGCCGGTGGACGCCGGAGATGCGCTCGACCGCCTCGCGTCCGAGCGGCAGCCGTAGCGGCACGTCGTCACCGTGCACCAGGGAGACGATGATCTCGGCCGCGCGCGCGGGGTCGCCCTCCTGGCGGCCGTCGGTCCCGGCCATGTCCGCGCGCACCCCCGCGAGCACCTCACGGTACGTCGGCGACGTCTCGGCGAACTCCAGCACGTCCGCGGCGTTGAAGTCGGTCCTGAACCGGCTCGGCTCGACGATCATCACCCGGATCCCGAACGGCGCGACCTCCCCGGCCAGCGCCTCCGACCAGCCTTCGAGGGCGAACTTCGACGCCGAGTACGTGGACACGCCGGGGAACGACATCCGCCCGCCCTGGCTGCTCATCTGCACGATGGTCCCGGCGCCCCGCGCGCGCATCGCGGGCAGCGCCGCCCGGATCAGCGCGGCGGGGCCGAACAGGTGCAGATCCATGAGCTCACGCAGCTGCGCGTCGGCGACCTCCTCGACCGCGCCGACCACGGCCCTGCCCGCGTTGTTCACGAGCACGTCGATCCGGCCGAAGCGGTCGAGGGTGACACGTACCAGGCCGGGGGCCGCGTTCACGTCACGGACGTCGAACTCGGCCACCAGGAAGTCGTCCGGGTAGGCGGCCGCGAGATCGGCGACGCTCTCGGGCCGCCGTACCGCCGCCACCACGTGGTCGCCTCCGGCGAGCGCCGACTCCGCCAGCGCGCGGCCGAAACCGCGGGAGGCGCCGGTAATGATCCAGGTCTGTGTTGTCATGCCGGGGACGCTATGCCTTCGAGCGCGCTCGAACGCAAATGGATGACCGGCGCTCAGTGCGCCGCCTGCGCGCCCAGTTCGACCACCAGCACTCCGCCGACGATGAGCGCGATCCCGGCCGCCATGATCCAGGTGAGCGGGTCGCGGAAGATCACGCGCCCCAGGACCGCGGTCAGCGCGACGCCGGACGCGGCCCAGATCCCGTAGGCGACGCCGACGGACATGCCCTGCGCGAGCACGGCGCCGAGCAGCGTGAACGCGATGAGGTAGCCGATCACGACCGGCGCGATCCAGACCTTCTTCGTGAAACCCTCCGACGCCTTCATCGACAGCGTCGCCACGGTCTCGGTCGCGATGGCGCCGATGAGCAGCAGCCATGTCATGGTCGTTCGCCTCCCTCGGCGGCAGCCGTACGGTGGGCGCGTTGCGAGCCGAGCTCGACCAGCAGCACCCCGCCGATGATCAGAACGATGCCCAGCCCGATCAGCCAGGTCAGCGCGTCACCGAAGACGATCGAACCGATGACGGCGGTGAGCGCCACGCCGCTGGCGGCCCAGATCCCGTAGGCGACGCCGACCGGCATGCCGATCTTGAGCACCTGCGCCACCAGGACGAACGCCCCCAGATAGCCGAGAACCACCAACGCCAGCCACCCGGGGTTCTCCAGCCCGTTCATCGCCCGTAGCGAAAGCGTCGCGACGACCTCGAAGGCGATCGCGACCGAGAGCATCACCCATCTGTTCATGAGTCGCCCTCGGCCAGCCGGTCGATCCTGGCGGCTATCGCGGCGCGCATCTCCGCGCCGTAGCCGCCGCTGTCGCTCGCGTCGGCCAGCCACAGCCCGTCCGCGGCGAGCCGGGCGACCGCCCTGTCAACCGCCCCGGCATCCGGTACGGCGGGCGGCGCCCCCAGCCACCGCTCCAGCAGGGCCCGCCACGGCTGCAGCAGGGCGTCGTCGTGCAAGGAGTCGACGAAGATCGCCAGGTCGGCGCTGCTCGTGGTGGTCCCCGTGATCACGCGGCTGTAGGCCCGCACCCGCTCGGCCGCGCTCGCCCCGTCGAACGGCCCGCCGAGCTGGGCCTCCATCGCCTGATCCCAGCCCGCGATCACGTGCTCGACGACGGCGAGCATCAACTGTTCCTTGTTCGCGAAGTGGTAGATCAGGCCGCCCTTGCTGACGCCCGCCTCCTGTGCGGCGGCGTCGAGGGTGAGGCTGCCGATCCCGCGCTGCCCGGCGACACGGAGCGCGGCCTCCAGGATCAAGGTTCTGGAACTTGGTCGCATGCCCGTAACTGTACCGACTGGTTGGTACAGTTACAACCTCGTCAGGCCTCGTCCTTCTTGGGCGCCAGCGCGTACGACAGGGCCACTCCGAAGCACAGCGCGAGCGCGATTCCCAGGACGATGTCGTTCAGGGCGGCGGCGAGGCCCATGCCGATGGCGAGTCCGGAGGAGAGGCCGAGCGTCCAGTTAGGGGAGGAAGTGTCCTTGTTCGTCATGGTTCGATCATCGGCCAGAGGGGTGCCGCCGGCGTAGAGGCCGCTGTCACCGGCCGCAGGTGACAGGAGTCATCTCGCTTCGGGCCGGAAAGTCACGGCCACGGCTATCCGGTGGCGAGGATCTCGGCGACCGCCGCAGTGGACTCGGCCGTGCCGACGACGATGACGTCGTCGGCCAGCGCGCCGAGGGGCCGCACCATACCCGACGTCGCCGGCCGGGGTCAGGGCTCGACCAGGCCGGCTCGGATGGCGTAGCGGGTCAGGTCGAGGCGGTCGTTCAGGCCGAGCTTGGCCAGGATGTTCGTGCGGTGGCGGTCCACGGTCTTGGGGCTGATGACCAGGGTGTCGGCGATGGCCTTGGTGGAGTGCCCCTCGGCGATGAGCTTGACGATCTCCTCCTCGCGGGCGGTCAGCAGGCTGTCGGGCAGGGGATCGCCGTGCTCGTGCCGGTGCAGATAGTCGCGGATCAGGGCGGTGACCGCGCCCGGGTACAGGAAGGGCTCGCCGCGCATCGCCGCCCGGCAGGCCTCGATGAGGTCGCGGTCGGCGACCGACTTCAGGACGTAGCCGCTGGCCCCGGCCTTCAGCGAGGCGAAGAAGTACTGCTCGTTGTCGTACATCGACAACATCAGCAGCCGTACGGCGGGCCAGCGCCGCGAGATCTCCCTGGCCGCCTGCAGCCCGGTCATGCGCGGCATCGCGATGTCCAGGATGACCAGGTCGGCCTCGTGCTCGCGCAGGACGTTGAGCACCTCGGCGCCGTCGGCCGCCTCGGCGACGACGGTCAGGTCGGGTTCGGCGTCCAGGATGAGGCGTACGCCCTGGCGGACCAGCGCGTGGTCGTCGGCCAGCACGATCCTGGCGGGTGTCGCGGTCATGCGGTCGGCTCCTTGGCGGCTGCGGGGACGGTGAGCGTGATCCGCGTGCCCCCGCCGGGTGGTGAGTGGATGCTCAGGCGGGCGCCGATGAGCAGGGCGCGCTCGTGCATGCCGCGGATGCCGGCGCCGTGCTCGCGGACGCCGCCCCGGCCGTCGTCGGTGACGCGCAGGACCACCTCGCCGTCCTCGACGGCCAGCGTCAGGCTCGCGGTGGTCGCGCCGGCGTGGCGGGCGACGTTGGTGAGGCTCTCCTGGGCGATGCGGTACAGGACGAGTTCGACGTCGGCGGCCAGCGCCGGCACGCTCGCCAGCGAACGGGTGACGTGAACGCTGCCGGTCTGGGACAGGTCGGTGGCCAGCGCGGTCAGCGCGCTGTGCAGGCCGAGATCCTCCAGGACACCGGGGCGCAGCCGCCTGGCGACCTGGCGGACCTCGTCCAGGCTGGCCCTGATCGCCTCCTGCGTGTGCTCAAGCTCGGCGGTCAGCTCGGCCGGTGCGCGGTCGCGGGTGCGTTTGAGCCCCAGCAGCGCGACGGTGAGGCTCTGCCCGATCTCGTCGTGCAGCTCCCGGGCGATGCGACCGCGCTCGGCCTCCTGCGCGGCGAGCGCGTGGGCGCTGGCCGAGGCGCGTTCCTCCTCCAGCCGGTCCAGCATCTGGTTGAAGGTGGTGACCACGCTGGCCAGGTCGCCGTTGCCGTCCTCGCGCAGCCGGTCGCGGTTGTGCAGCAGATCCACGCGCTGCATCAGCGACGTCAGCGCGGTCAGCGGCGCCAGGCTGGCGCGGACCAGCAGGGCGTTGGCGGCCAGGATCAGCGCCAGGCCGATCGCCAGCACCGGGATCTCGGCCAGCAGCACCGGCGAGGACACCGTCGCCGGTGACAGCGCCAGCACGAGCGTGCCGGCCGCGAACACCAGGGCGTTGATGACGAACAGGCGGCGAAAAAGCGCCTGCGCCGGAGTGTGGGCGTGCTCCTTCATGTCCTCAGCCTGGTCGGGCGCGCCCCGCGATGTCCAACGACCGGCCCGGCCACGGCGGAAGATACGGGCCACGACCCCGCCGATGTGCGGGTCAGCCCCGATAGCCGCAGGTGGGGGCCGCTGGCGAGACTGATCACCTCCCCGGAGAAAAGGGGCGGACCGTAAGGAGGTGACGATGCGCGGCACGGACACGTCCTGGATCGTCGCGGCCGCGGCGCTCATCCTTCTGCTGGCCGCTGCGTTGCGGTCCGTCCCCCGGGGCCATCACCTGGTCGTGCTGCGTTACGGCCGGGCGGTCGCGGTGCGGCGGCGAGGACCGGTGGTCGTCATCCCGTTCCTCGACCGCACCCGCCCGGTGCCCGCGGGCACCGAACTCGTCGAGGCGTTCGCGCTGCCGGCCCGCACCCGCGACGGCCTGCCGGTGCGGGTGAGCGCCGTCGCCCACGTCGGCGTCACCGATCGCGCCGCCTACGCGCTGGCCGCCCGCCCGCCGCTCGCCTACGCCGCGGAGGAGCTGGAACGCCAGGTCGTCGCCCGCGTGGCCGCCGCCACCCTGGACGAGCTGGCCCGATCGCCCGAGAACGTGAGCCGCCTGCTGCACCGCGGGCTTCAGGCCCGGGTCGCCCGCCTGGGCCTGGGCGTGGGCCGGGTCGAGCCGGCCCGCCTGGAGCTGCGGGCCGGGCCCGCCCTCCTGCGGTGGGCGCGCGACCGGCACACCGTCCCGACTGACGAAGGTGCACCCATGGAGATCCATCACACGACCGTGCCCGGCACCGGCGACCTTCACCACCTGCGCACCCGTGCCGGGGAACGCCTCAGCGTGCTCGTCGACCACGCGCAGCGCCGCCACCTGCACGTGTACGGCACCGGCGAGGCCGACCAGCCGCTCGTGGCCGTCACGCTCGACGGCGACGAAGCCGACCAGCTCGCCGAGCTGCTGAACAGCCGCAAGACCGCCGACCGCCTGGCCGCCCTGGAACGTCGCCTGGAACGTATGGAGGTGCGCGCCTCATGACCGCCAGACCTTCGACCAGCCTTCACCCCGCCAGCGTGGATGGTGCCATGCAAGCGCGCGACATCGCCGTCCGACTGCCCACCGTGACCGTCCGCGACCCCGTCGTACGGGCCGTGCGGCTCATGGTCGTCAACCGGCTGCCCGGCCTCATCGTCGTCGACGACCACACCAGGCCGGCGACCGTGCTGCCCGGCACCCAGGTGCTGCGCCTGGCCATCCCCGCCTCGATCCGCGAGGACCACGCCCTGGCCGGAACGCTCGACGAGGCGGAGGCCGACGTGTTCTGGCAGGAGCTCGGGAGCCTGACCGTCGGCGACTGCCTGCCCACGCCCATCGGGCGGCCGGCCACCGTCGCCAAAGACGCCACTCTGCTGGAGGTGGCCGCGCTCATGGCGCGCACCCGCAGCCCGCTGGTCGCCGTCGTCGCCCACGACGGCACGCTGACCGGCGCGATCACCCTCGAACGCCTGCTGACGAGCCTGGCCATCATCGGCCCGTCCGACTCGTCCGACTGACCGCGCGCCCGCCCCCCACCACCTCACCGCCGCCAGGAGGTCTGCCCGTCATGCCCGGCCACGCCCCGCGAGCCTCCGCCCGGCCAGGATGAGCGCCATCGTGGCCCTGGCCATCTTCGTCGTGGCGTTCTTCTTCATCGCCACGGAGAAGGCCGACAAGGTCAAGGTCGTCCTCATCGCCGCCGGGCTCATGACCGTGCTCGGGCTGGCGCCGGGGTCCGACGTCTTCTTCAACGAGCACGCCGGCGTCGACTGGAACGTCATCTTCCTCCTGCTCGGCATGATGATCATCGTTGGGGTGATCAAGCAGACCGGGCTGTTCGACTACCTGGCGATCTGGGCGGCCAAACGGTCGAAGGGCCGGCCGTACCGGCTGATGGTGATGCTCATGGCGATCACCGCCATCGCCTCGCCGTTCCTGGACAACGTCACCACGATCATGCTGGTCGCGCCGGTGACCGTGATGGTGTGCGGGCGGTTGCGGATTCCGGCGCAGCCGTACCTGATCGCGGAGGTTCTGGCCTCCAACATCGGCGGGGCGGCCACGCTCATCGGGGATCCGCCCAACATCATCATCGGCAGCCGGGCCGGGCTGACGTTCAACGACTTCCTCGTGCACATGGCGCCCGCGGTCGTGATCATCTTCGCGGTCTTCGTGCTGTTCACCTATCCCTTGTTCCGGAAGTCGTTCCAGTACAACCCCGACCATGTCGCCAAGGTCATGGCCATGCAGGAGAAGCGGGCCATCACCGATCCCGTTCTGCTCGTGCGCTCGCTGGCGGTGCTGGCGGGGGTGGTGGTCGCCTTCGGGCTGCACTCGGTCTTCCATCTCGCGCCCTCGATCATCGCGCTCGTCGGCGCGGGGGTCATGCTGCTGGTGTGCCGGGTCGAGCTCGGCGACGTGCTGCGCGAGGTCGAATGGCCCACGCTGGTGTTCTTCGCCGGGTTGTTCGTCATGGTCGCCGGGCTCGTGCACACGGGCACGATCGAAACCATCGGCCGGGCCAGCATCGAGCTGTTCGGCGACAACCATTTCGCCGCGGCCACCTCGCTGCTGTTCGGCTCCAGCATCCTCGGCGCCTTCTTCGACAACATCCCCTATGTCGCCACCATGGCGCCCGTCGTCGAGGAACTCGCCGCCGCCGCGCCCGACGCCGCCACCGGCCAGGCCCTGTGGTGGGCCTTCGCGCTCGGTGCTGACTTCGGCGGGAACGGCACCGCCGTCGCCGCCAGCGCCAACGTCGTGGCCATCGGCATCGCCGCCCGCACCGGCCACCCCATCAGCTTCTGGCAGTTCACCCGCTACGGCATCGTCGTCACCCTCGCCAGCACCGCCCTGGCCTGGGTCTACGTCTGGGTGCGCTACTTCCTCTAGGGACCGGTGCGGTGGCGGCTCGGCGACAGGCCGCGTACCCGCTTGAAGGCCACGCTCAGCGCGAACGCGTTGGCGTAGCCGACGTGCCTGGCGACCGAGTCGATGGTGATGTCGGAGGAACGCAGCAGGTCGGCGGCGAGCGCGAGCCGCCAGCCGGTGACGTAGGCCATCGGCGGCTCGCCCACGAGGCTGGCGAAGCGGCGGGCGAACGCCGCCCGCGACGCGCCGACCTTCTCGGCCAGGAGCGCCACCGTCCACGGCCGGGCCGGGTCGCCGTGGATCAGCTTCAGCGCCGGGCCGATCAGCGGGTCGCTCTGCGCCTGGTACCAGCCGGGCGCCTGGGCCTCGGGACGGGCGAACCAGGCGCGCAGGGTCGCGATCAGCGCCAGGTCGAGGAGCCGGTCGAGGACGACCTGCTGGCCGGGGCCCTCGCCGTTGACCTCCTGGGCCAGCAGTTCCATGACCGGGGAGGGCGTGCTCGCCCGCGGCACGAGCACGACCGCGGGCAGCGCGTTGAGCAGCCGGTCGCCCAGCTCGCCGCTGACCTGGTAGGTGCCGCTGGCCACGATCGCCGAGCCGTCGGGGGTGAGCCCGCTGGTGCGGGGGCCGAGCCGCAGCTCGTCGGTGATGTCGACGCCGTCCATGGTGGTCAGGCGGTTGCCCGGGTGGACGATGGTGTCGGGGGCGGTGGCCGGGTCGTCGCCGATCGTGTACGGCGCGGGCCCCTTGACGATCGCCACGTCACCGGTGCGCATCAGCACGGGCTCGCCCCCGTCGGGCACGATCCAGGCGTGCCCGCGCAGCGCGGTGGCAAGGGCGAGCATGGCGCCGTCGGCGATCCGCAGCGACCACGGTGGTTCCAGGATCGCCTGGCAGAAAGCCGCGCTGCGGGCACGGACTCCGTCGAGAAGGTCGGCGAGGGGGTCCACACCATCAGCTTAGACGGACAGAAATGGAGGCGAGCGTACCGAATATGGATCGTCTTACCCGGGGCGACTTCACTGGGAGTAACTCGATCGACGACCTTAGAGAGGCGGTCCGATGTACGCGATCACGGGTGTGACAGGCCACGTCGGCGGCGCGGCGGCCAGGGAGCTTCTGGCCATGGGAGAGGCGGTGCGGGCCGTGGTCCGCGACCCGGCGAAGGGCCGCGACTGGCCTCAGGCGGCGGTCGCCGATCTCGGCGACAGGGCGGCGCTGGCGGAGGCGTTGCGCGGCTGCCGCGGCGTGTTCGTCATGCTGCCGACCGATCCGGCGGCGGACGACCCCGACGCCTACCACCGCGGGCTGGCCGCCTCGATCGCCGGAGCGGTCGCGGACAGCGGCGTTCCGCACGTGGTGATGCTGTCCTCGGTCGGCGCGGAACTGGCCGAGGGCACGGGCCCCATCCGCTGGCTGCACCACCTCGAGAACCTGCTGCGCGAGACCGGCGCGGTGCTGACCGCGATCCGCTCGCCGCACTTCCAGGAGAAGGTCGAGACCGTGCTCGACGCCGCCACGGGGGCCGGCGTCTACCCGGTCTTCGGCGAGTCGGCCGACGTGCCCACGCCGATGGTCGCCACGCGCGACATCGGCAAGGTGGTCGCGCGGGCCCTGACGGAGCCGCCCGCGAGCAGCGAGGTCGTCGACCTGGACGCCCCCGGCTACACGGAGCGGCAGGTCGCGGAGGAACTGGCGGCGGTGCTCGGCACGACGCTGCAGGTGATCACCATCCCGCGGTCCGGCTGGGTCGGCACGATGGTCGAGGCCGGCCTCCCGGAGCCCCTCGCGCAGGAACTCGCCGGCCTGTACGAGGCCGAGCAGCGCGGCGTGCTCGAACCCCGGGGCGACCGGGCGATCGCCTGCCCGACCGAGCTGGGCGAGACCCTGCGTCACGTGGTGAAGACCATCTCCTAGGAGGGCACCGTGTCCACGATGGTGATGACCGGCGGCACGTCGGGCTTCGGCACGATCGCCGCCGCACGGCTGACGCGCGGCGGGGACCGCCTGATCCTGGGCGCCCGCCGGCCGGCGCCCGGCGGCGAGTCGATCCCGCTCGACCTGACCGACCTCGCGTCGGTCCGCGCCTTCGCGACCTCGGTGCTCGATCGACTCGGCGGCACCCCAGGCACCCCAGGCACCCCAGGCGCCCCCGTGGACGCCCTGGTGCTCAACGCCGGCCTGATCCGCCCCGACGCCGCCGGCCGGAGCGCGGACGGCTTCGAGACGACGTTCGCCGTCAACCACCTCGCCCACTACCTGCTCATCCGCCTGCTCCTGCCCACCTTGGCCGACGGCGCGATCGTCGTCCTGACCACGAGCGGCACGCACGACCCCGCCACCGGCGCCGGGCTGACGCCGCCGCGGCACGCGGACGCGGACCTGCTGGCGCACCCGGACCGCGACCCCGGCCGCGATCCACGGCCGCGCAAGGCGGGCGAGCACGCGTACACCGCGTCCAAGCTGTGCGCCGTGCTGACCGCGCGCGCGTTGGCCGGGCGCGGCGTGACGGCCGTCGCCTTCGACCCGGGTCAGGTGTTCGGCACGGGGCTGGCCAAGGACCTGGCGTTCCCCTTGCGGGTGGCGTGGTCGGTGCTGGGCACGCCGGTGCCGCGCTGGGTGGTGAGCCGGTTCAACCCGTATCTCAACAGTCGCGCCGCCGCCGGGAACGCCCTGGCCGACCTGGCCCTCGGCGTGGCGAGGCCGCCGGGCGGACGCTCGTACGCGGCGCTGCGCCGGGGCGGGCTCACCTGGCCGGACCCGTCGGAATCGGCCCGCGACGACGGGCTCGCCCAGGCGCTCTGGGACGACAGCGCCAAGCTCGCCGGCCTGGACTGAGCGTCACTTCAGGGCGTCGCGGTAGGCGTCGAGGACGAGGCCGTGGAAGTGGTGGAGCGCGTGCTCCGACAGGCCGGAGCCGGCGGGGTCGTACACGATCTTGCCCTGGGTGAAGGCGGGTGTGCGCATCCCGCGTTGGACGCTCTCCACCAGGGCGATGTCCTCCACCTGGAGAACCTCGTCGATGTAGCGGATGCTGCCCAGCTCCGCCTCGTCGGGCTCGGTGGTCTCCAGGTAGAAGTCCCAGGTCTCCAGGGTCCGTTCCGGGCCGGCGGGGATGATCTGCAGGACCATGAAGTTGCCCCGGCCGGGGTAGCGCAGCAGGCAGGTGTTGGGCCACAGCCACCAGACCGCGTGCTCGGTCACGGTCGCGCCCGACACGTCGTAGGCGGAGTTCCGCGCCGTGCCCGCCCGCGCCATGTGGCTGGACCAGATGCCGTGGGTCGTCACCTTGTACGTGCTCATGTCGACCAGCGACACGAAGTCCTTGTGCGCCACGTGGCAGTGGTAGCACTCCAGGAAGTTGTCGACGACGTTCTTCCAGTTGGAGGCGATGTCGTAGGTGAGGCGGCGGGCGAGGGTCAGTTTGCCCACGTCCGGCGCCCGCGCCTCGATCTCCGCCGCCAGGTCCCCGGCCTGCTCGGCGAGCGGGGCGGCGCCGGGGTCGAGGTTGACGTAGACCATGCCGGCGAACTCGGTGACCTGGACGGGGTCCAGGCGTACCGTCTCGGGGTCGAAGCCCGGCAGGTCGCCGGTGTTGCGGGCACGCCGTAACCGGCCGGTCAGGTCGAAGTTCCAGGCGTGGTACGGGCAGACGATGCTGCGCCGGACGCCGCACCCGGACAGCAGTTCGTGCGCCCGGTGCTTGCACACGTTGTAGAACGCGCGCAGCGTGCCGGACTCGTCCCGGACGGCGACGACGGGCAGGCCGGCCACGGTGGCGCTGACGTAGCTTCCCGGCTCGCGCAGCTTTTCCACGTGGCACAACCACTGCCACGTTCGCGCGAAGATCGCCCGCTGGTCGACGTCGAACCAGGCCGGATCGGTGTAGGCGTCGGCGTGCAGCGACATCGACAGCGCGGGGTCGGGGTGGTATCCGGCGGAGATGTGATCGAAGGTGAGGGTCATCCTGCCTCCTGCAGATTCTGCCGCGTCCATCGCGTGGGGGATCCGGTGTCCCTGGCGCCAGGGACGGGAAAGATCGCTCCACGGCGTGACGCCCGCGCGGGGTCGCGCTGCCTAACCTGCCCGCCATGGAATCCGAATGGACCAGGTTCGGCAAGACCCGCCGCTGGGTGATCGGGATGGTGGCCGCGGCGCTGATCCCGGTGATGGCCGGGCTCGCGCTCGTCGCCACCTCCCGCGCCACGTGCGGCAACCAGACCACCGAGGAGCCCTGCCCCGCGCCCATCCTGGGGCCGGCCGGGCAGGCCGTGGAGGACAAGTTCTACTTCGTCCACCAGTCGCTGCGCGGCGACGGCAGCATCACCGCCCGGGTGAACGGCATGACGGGACGGATCAAGGAGCCGCCGCCGCCCGGGACCGGCGCGGGCCCGCCGCCCGTCCCCGGGCTGGTGCCGTGGGCCAAGGCGGGGGTCATGGTCAAGGACGGCCTCCGGCGGGGGTCGCGGTACGCGGCGATCATGGTCACCGCCGGGCACGGGGTGCGCATGCAGCACGACTTCACCGAGGACGTCGCGGGCTCGGCCGGACAGTATCCGCGCTGGCTGCGGCTGACGCGTACCGGCGACACGCTCACCGGATTCGAGTCGGCCGACGGCGAGAAGTGGACCGAGGTGGGCAAGGCCGATCTCGGCGGGCTGCCCGACACGGTGGAGATCGGGCTGTTCGCCGCCTCGCCCGGCGCGCTGACGATGGCGGGCGGCGGGCCCGAGTCCAGGTTCGCCGAGGCCACCGCCGTCTTCGACCAGGTCAGCCCGCAGGCGGGCGAGTGGAAGACCGACGACATCGGCGTTCAGATGGAGCCCGACGGCGTGACGCCGCACCACGGGGGCGGGCTCTCCCGCTCCGGCGGCACCTTCACGGTCACGGGGACCGGCGACATCGCGCCCGGCATCGAGTGGCAGCCGATCGAGCGCACGCTCGTCGGCGCGTTCCTGGGCCTGATCGCGGTGATCGTCGTGGCGGTCTCGTTCGGGACGGCCGATCGCCGGCGCCTGGCCCCCAAGGCGGTGGTGATCGGCACGGTCGCCTTCGCCAGCGGGGTGATCCCCGCCGCCGTCGTGGTGCCGATCGCCCTGCGGATCCTCCCCTCCAACGGCGTCCACCCGCTCCCGGCCGGCCTGCCGACGTACCTGCAGGTGATCGTCGGCACCGGCCTGCTGTTCGCCGCCGTCGCGGTGCTGTCCCTGGGCATCGGCGCGCTGCTCGGGCGGGCCGCCGCGGGGATCGTCGCGGCCGTCGCCGCGGTCTTCCTTCCGTACGCGCTGGCGCTGGCGGGAGTGGGGGACTGGCTGCTGGCGGTCACCCCCTCGGCGGGCTTCGCGATCCAGCAGAGCGCCCGGGAGTACCCGCAGGTCGAGGGCTTCTACACCGCGCTCACCGGCTACTTCCCGCTGGCGCCGTGGGCGGGGTTCGCGGTGCTGTGCGCCTACGCCGCGCTCGGCCTCGGGCTGGCGGTCGTCATGGAGCGCCGGAGCCGTCTGCACTAGTGCACGGCACGGTCTTTTCCCTTGCCGCAAGGGTGATCGGCAGGCTCGTGCGTACGGTGTCAACATGAAGTATCTGGAAGGGCCGTTCGCGCCCGTCACCGAAGAGGTCACCGCTTACGACCTGCCCGTCACCGGGCGGATCCCGGCCGAGCTCAACGGCCGCTACCTGCGCAACGGGCCCAACCCGCTGGGCGTGGAGGATCCGGTTGTGCACATCTGGGGCATGGGCCAGGGCATGGTGCACGGGGTACGGCTGCGCGACGGCCGCGCCGAGTGGTACCGCAACCGGTTCGTCCGCACGCCGGGCATCGCGCCCATGGTGCACGTGATCGAGCACGCCCGGCGCACCTTCGCCATGCTGGAAGGCGGCATGCCGCCCACCGAGCTGGACGACGAGCTGAACACCGTGGGCACGTGCGCGCTGGGCGGGACCGAGGAGGGGTTCACGGCGGGGGCCCACTCCAAGCACGACCCGCTCACCGGCGAACTGCACTCGCTGTCGTACATGATGGGCCGTGATGTCGTCCAGTACATCGTGACCGGCGTCGGGGGCGGCGTCGTGCGGGCCACCTCGATCCCCATGACGCGCACGCCGTTCCTGCACGACTTCGCGCTCACCGAGAACCACGTGGTGCTCTGGGACACGCCGCTGGGCTTCGACGGGTTCGAGTGCCGGTGGCTGCCGGAGCACCCGACGCGGGTGGGGGTCATGCCGCGTACCGGCGGGCAGGTGCGCTGGCTGGACATCGACCCGGTCCACGTCAGCCACACGCTCAACGCCTACGACGACGGCGACTCGGTCGTGGTCGACCTGGTCACGGCCGAGGGGCCGTTCCATCCCGCCGATCCCGGGGCGATCCGCCCCGTGCTGGACCGGTGGACGATCACCGCGGACGCCGTCCGTCAGCGGCGGGTCGACGACCGGCCGCAGGACTTCCCCCGGGTGAACGAGACGCGCGCCACCCGGCCCCACCGCTACGGCTACTCGGCGGCGACGGCCCTCTACGGGATCCCGTTCGCGCCCGAGGGGATGCCGCCCGACGACGCGTTCACCAACGCCCTGGTCAAGCATGACCTGGAGCGGGGGACGGCCGAGGTGCACGGGTTCGGCGCCGACGAGGCCGTGGGGGAGGCCGTGTTCGCCGCCGCCGGGCCGGGGGAGGACGAGGGGTATCTGCTGACGTACGTCCACAATCCGCGCAGGAACGCCAGTGACCTGGTGATCCTGAGCGCCCAGGACTTCACCGGCGCGCCCGTCGCGCGGGTCCACCTTCCGGCCAGGGTGCCGCTCGGGCTGCACGGCAACTGGTTGCCCGATCGCTGAGGCGTGGCAGCATGGCGTCGTGAACGATCCGCGACCGCCGTACCTCCGGATCGTCGCCGACATCGAGCGGCGCATCGCCGACGGAGAGCTACGGCCGGGCGATCGCGTGCCCACCACCAGGGCGATCATGGCCGAATGGGGTGTGGCGATGGCGACGGCCACCAAGGCGCTGGCCGCGCTCAAGCAGGCGGGCGCCATCGAGTCCGCGGCCCGGGTCGGCGCCGTGGTCGCCGCTCGCCGGCTGCCCGCGCGCTCGGCCGGAAGCCTCGAACGCGAGCGGGTCGTCCGCGTGGCCATGGAGATCGCCGACGAGAGCGGCCTGGCGGCGCTGTCGATGCGGGCGGTGGCGGCCAAGCTCGGCGTCGCCACCATGACCCTCTACCGGCACCTCGACGCCAAGGCCGAGCTGACCCAGCTGATCGCCGACGCCGCGTTCGCCGAGATCGCGTATCCGGAGCCGCCGCCGGGATGGCGCTCCCACCTGCGGGTGGCCGCCCAGCTCCAGTGGGCCGCCTACCAGCGCCATCCCTGGCTGCCGCGCCTGGTGTCGATCACCCGGCCGGTGCCGCTGCCGGGGATGCTGGCGTACGGGCTGTGGACGCTGCGCGCGCTCGACGGCCTCGACCTGGACCCCGGCACCCGCCTGCACGTGTACGGCACGCTCGTCAACTACGTGCGCGGGACGGCGGTGAACATCGAGAGCGAGGCCGGCGCCGAACTCGACACCGGCATGACCAGCACGCAGTGGGTCACGGCCAGGCTGTCCGTCGACGGACCGCTGATGGCCCAGGTCACCGAACCGGGGACGGAGCTCGATCTGGAGTCGCTGTTCGCCTTCGGCCTCGAACGCCTCCTGGACGGCCTGGGAACCGTGCTCACGCCCCGCCGGTGAGCCCGATGATGGCCTAGCCTGTGAGCGTGGAGGATGTTCTGGCGGGCTCCGAGAGCGTATGGGGCTTCGAGAGCGACGCGCTGCGCATCCGGCCGGGGCCCAAGGCGAGCAAACTCCTCGCCGAACTCGGCGAACGCGTCGTTCCCCACAGCGCGATCGCCGGGGTGTCGCTCGCGCACGGCAGGCGGGGCACGGTGGTGCTCCGGGTGACGCCGAGGCGTGGGGCGGATCCGGTGATCAGCGCCGCCGCCGGGCAACTGGCCGAGGTGCTGGACCCGTACCGGCTGGTGCTGCCCGCCGACAAGGAGACGCTGGCCGACTACTACGCCGACGAGCTCCGGTCCGCGATCACGAGCAGGGAGCCCGCCGAGCGGTTCCTGGTCGCCGCCCCGCCCGTGCCGCGCGGTTTCAAGGCGTGGGACGGCGCGGCCACGTTCGACGGCGAGCACGTGACCTTCACCTGGTTCTGGTCGGGTGCGTCGACGGCCAAGTACAGCGCCGGTGACCAGCGCTTCCGCGTCGCCGACCTGGAAGGCGTGGAGTGGCACGCGCCGGTGAGGGCCAGCGGCTCGCTCAGGCTGAAGGTACGCGACCGGGTGGCCCCGTCCGACCCCAACGACGACCCGGCCTCATTGGTGTTCGGCCTCGGCTGGGGCGTCACGCACAAGTCGCTCCCGTTCGCCGCCGCCATCCTGGCCGCGATCCCCGCCGGCGGGCCGAAGCCGCTCGCCCCCCGCCACACCGCCGCCGAGATCACCGAGCTGATCGCCAAGCTGGGCGAACTGCGCGACGCCGGGCTGCTGTCGCCCGAGGAGTTTCAGGCCAAGAAGGCCGAACTGCTGTCCCGCATGTGAGCTACCCGGCCGTGCTGTGGCGGGCGTACCAGGGAAGGGTGGTCGCCGTGACGACCGCGACGGCGGCGACCCAGCGCCAGAAGACAGCGGGCTGCGGCGTGCCGGTGTTGCCGGTGTTGCCGGGTCGCACCGGGGTGCCCAGGGCGGTGATCAGGTCGGTGGTCACGGGACCGCCGATGGTCTCGTGGGTGGTCTCGCGTTCGTCGCCGGCCTTGAGCGGGCCGGTGCCCGGACGGATCGGGATGTTTCCCGAGCACAGCGACGTGGACAGGCTCGCGCCCGGCACCCTCTCGGCCGGGCCGGCGAACACGAGGTAGCGCGCGTCCTGGTCGAACACGTACCCGCACGCGGGGCTGTCGGTGTCGGCGCCGATCTGGAACTCGGCGGCGGGCGCGCCCTTGTAGACGTTGTCGGTGCGGAAGGTGTACACCTTCTGGGCGTTCGGCGGGCCCTTGACCGTGCGGATCGCCACCACGGTGCCGGTGAACACCGCCGTCGCGTTCTCCACGGCCTGCGCCGGCTTGAACTCCACACAACTGCACGCGCAGGCGGCGGTGGTCGTGCCCACCAGCATGGCGGCCGCCAGCGCGGTGACCACGAGCAATCGCAGCATCATGACCTCACCACGTACGGCGGACCCCGAACGGTTCGCAGCGCCTGGCCGTCCGGCTGCCGGTCGGAGGGCGTACGGCAGGCCGGCGAGATCTGCCTACTCAGCTTCTCCGTCGGGCCAGTAAGGCAGCGAGCGTCCGGCGGCCGACGTGATGGCGGCGCCGTCCACCTCGGCGAAGGCGAGCTCGACACCGCCGGCGGGCCACTCCACGGCCAGCTCGAACGGCTCCGCGGGCGGCAGGGGCCACAGCCACAACCCGGCGACGATGACGCCCGAGTCATCGGGACCGCTGCGCATCGACATGCCGGGCAGCAGCCAGGAGACCTGCGGACCCGGCGGCGGCGCGGACGACGGGGGATACCGCTTGCCGACCCGCTGCCCGACGGTGGTGGCCTTGGAGCCGTCGGCGAAGCGCACGCCGAACCGCAGCAGGTCGTCGGGCAGCGGGGCGCCGGCCTTCACGCCGGTGGCCATGTGCTGGTAGATGGCGCGCGTGAGGGTGGAGTCGTCGGCGGACAGCCGCGTGATGACGTCCACGTTGATCAGGCAGCCGGTGCTGAAGGCCTGGATCGTCTGCACGATCATGGCGACGTTCTGGGTACGGGCCAGCACCAGATCGCTGACCAGCACCGCGCCCCTCTCCTGCGCCGGAGGCGCCTGCCAGGGGGACAGGCCCGGCTGGGGCGGTTCGGATAGTTCGTCATGGGCCGTTGGCGGCTCGAAGAACATGATTCCCACCATATGTGCGCAGATCGCCTCACGAGCGGCGGCGGGAAGCGACCGTGCGGGCCATGAAGGACTCGATCCGCCCGTCGGCGGCGGCCGCTCGCCACAGGCGCAGCGTCTCCCGCTCGCCGGCCGCCTCGCCGCGCAGTTGCCCCTTGGTGTGCCGGAAGGTGTCGGCGGGGATCGCGGCCAGCCGGTCGGCGACCGACAACGCCCGGTCGAGCAGTTCCCCCGGCTCGGCCACCTCGTCCACGAACCCGAGGGCCAGCGCTTCCGCGGCCGGATGGTTGCGGCCGTCGAGGATCGCCCGCCGCGCGCCGACCGGCCCCAGCGCGGACCGCATGATCTCCAGGGCCACCTCCGGGAACGGCACCCCCACCAGCAGTTCGGGGACGCCGATCGTGCCGGGACCGGTGGCCATGAGGCGGTGGTCGCAGGCGGCGGCCAGCACGCAGCCGCCGGCGATCGCGTGGCCGTTGATCGCGGCCACGGCGGGCTTGCCCAGCTCGAAGACGGCCCGGAACGCGCCGTTCAGCGCCGGCAGGTACTTGGCCACGTAGCCGGCGCCGCCGTTGACGACGCGCTCCAGGTCGACCCCGGCCGAGAAGGCCCGTCCGGAACCGGTGAGCACGACGGCTCTCACCCCGCCGGTGTCCAGGTCGCGCAGCGTCGCCTCGATCGCCTGGCACAGCTCCAGGTCCAGGGCGTTGACCTTGCCGTGGGCCAGCCGTACGACGCCGATCCCGTCGATGACCTCAACCTCGATCACGCCGGTTCCCTTCCGCCAGACGGCAGGTCGTTGCTCATGCGCGGCATAACGATTCTTTGGTGGTATGACGCACCTTCTTGCAATGGAGCTGTGAAAGGCGAAGATAGCGTCATTCCCATGACCTCGTGCAGAGTTATGGCCGTGGTGCTGGCCGGTGGACAGGGAAAACGACTACTGCCGTTGACGATGGGCAGAGCCAAACCGAACGTCCCGTTCGGCGGGATGTTCCGGCTGATCGACTTCGTGCTCTCCAATCTGACCAATGCCGGCTATCTCAGGA
Organism: Nonomuraea sp. NPDC059007; assembly: GCF_042740555.1. Classification (NCBI taxonomy): domain Bacteria; kingdom Bacillati; phylum Actinomycetota; class Actinomycetes; order Streptosporangiales; family Streptosporangiaceae; genus Nonomuraea; species Nonomuraea sp. NPDC059007. Next base: position 58,528 of record NZ_JBHYJD010000043.1, read on the forward strand.
TCGTGGTGCTGACCCAGTACCAGAGCAACAGTCTCGACCGCTACATCGCGCGCGGCTGGCAACTCTCCTCTCAGGTGGGGCACTACATCGCCCCGGTTCCTGCACAACAGCAGTTCGGGCCGCAGTGGTTCTCCGGCTCGGCCGACGCGCTGTTCCAGAACCTGCACCTGATGCGGGACGATCCACCGGAGCACGTGCTGGTGTTCGGGGCCGACCACGTCTACCGGATGGATCCGGCGCAGATGCTCGCCCAGCACCTGGAGTCCGGGGCGGACGTCACGGTCGCGGCGATCCGGCAGCCCCGGGCGCTGGCGCACCAGTTCGGGGTGATCGAGTGCGCGCCGGGCGGCCGGCGGATCGCGCGGTTCGTGGAGAAGCCCGGCGACCCGGCCGGCCTGCCCGACTCGCCGGAGGAGATCCGCGCCTCCATGGGCAACTACGTGTTCAGGACACAGGCGCTGATCGACGCGGTGGAGGAGGACGCGATGGACGTGTCCAGCCGCCACGACATCGGCGCCGACATCATCCCCATGCTGGTACGCGAGGGCCGGGCCGACGTCTACGACTTCGCGCGCAACCACGTGCACGGCGTCAGCCCCCGCGAGCGCGGCTACTGGCGTGACGTCGGCACCCTGGACGCCTACTACGAAGCCCACATGGACCTCATCGGACCCGACCCGGCCTTCACCCTGCACAACGCGCACTGGCCGATCCGCACCTTTCACGACCTGCTCGCGCCGGTGACCTTCGGCAGGGAGCGGCCGGGCCGCGCCGTCGACTCGCTGCTCTCGCCGGGCGTCGCCGTCGCCGCCGAGGCGGACATCGAGCGCTCCGTGCTGTCCCCGCAGGTCACGCTGGGGGCCCGCGCCCAGGTCGCGGATTCCATCCTGATGGAGAACGTACGGGTGGGCCGGGACGCGATCGTCCGCCGGGCGATCGTGGACCGCGACGCCGTCATCCCGGACGGCGCCAGGATCGGCTTCGACCCCGAACTGGATCGCGAGCTCTACACGGTCACCGACAACGGGATCGTGGTCGTCCCCAGCGAGGGCGCCCGACGGTGCGAGACCCGGGTCGAGGCGGCCGGCGGCCTGCCGACCGGGTCGCGTCATTAGCCCATGAGGAAATTCCCGGAGCGGAATCCTCTCGTAAACACTAAAAACTGCGAAGATCGCCCGTTTCTCACGGTCGGCCGGGGTATGGCTGACCGCGCAATCGTCTGAATCATCTTATTCGGGGGAGAAAGATGTTCACTCACAGCAAACCCAACAGGAGGGGGCAGGTGGAGGTTCTCTTCACCCTTCCCGCTGAGGTCGGGCCGGTGTCCGTCGTCGGCGACTTCAACGGATGGGACCCGCTCGCGCACCCGATGCAGCTCGGCGACGACGGTCGCTACAGGGTGGCGGTAGCCGTACCGCAGGGCCAGGCGTTCGCCTTCCGGTACCTGGGCGATGGCGGCCGCTGGTTCGACGACGAGGGCGCCGAGGAGTACGACCACCGTGGCGCCGTCTTCCGCGTCCCGACGCCCAAGCGCCGTGCCGTTCCCGCCAAGCCGCGCGTAGCCGCGGGCAAGACCGCGCGCTGACCCTCCACGCGGGCCCGCCGGCCGGATCTGGGAAGTCATGCCCGGCCGGCGGGTGCCGCAGGGGCTGGACGCGAACCTCGCGCGCACCCCACATTGGTAGTCATGTCGATCAGAGCAGGCGGCCTCGCGGCCGCCGCCGCGTGTTGCGTCCTGGCCACCCCTGTCGCCGTGTGGTGGCTGGTCGGTGATCTGAGTGTGGACGTGCCGCAGGGGACCGGTCTCGACTACGCGTTCCGGCCGCCGGACATCGACCCGGCCGTCGAGCGGGTGGTGGGACTGGGCGCGGTGGTCGTGGTGGTGCTCACGCTCGGCCTGCTGATCTGGGCCGCCGGGAGACGGCGGTTCGACGGCCGGTGGTGGGCGGCGCTCGTACCGGCGCTGGTGGCGGGGGCGATCGCCGGGGCGGGGGCGCGCGTCGTGACCGCGGGCACGATCGGCGCGAACATCGGGGCCGGGCTGGTCCTGGTCGGCGGGGGTGTGGTCGTCGGCCTGCTCCTGCTGTGGTCGGCCGGCTGGTCGGCGCGGCTGCTGCTGGCCCGCTGACATCGGAATTCGACTGACCGTAAAGGGCGACTCTCTGCAAACCCTGCTGGAAAAATTGGACAAGATCTGCTTTTAGTTTTCCCCGCCTTCGCTTCATTGTTAGGTCGTCGGGCGAACCTTGCCACCGCATTCCTCCGCACCCCCGTGCAGTGAAAGCAGGTTCTCATGGTCAGACGGTCCCTCTTACTCTCGATATCCGCGCTGCTGTCCGTGGCCGCCTTCTTCGGATTCGCGCTCCCGGCCCACGCGGTCACGCCGGAACAGAAACTCGCCGCGCTCTCCACCTTCTCCCAGCCGACCGCCGGCAGCGCCTCCGCCTGGCGCGCCGCCTGGCAGAACCAGGCCGCGTGGGCCGACTACAACTTCGACTGGTCGACCGACCTGTGCTCAAGCAGTCCCGACCAGCCGCTCGGCTTCGACTTCAGGATGTCCTGCCGGCGCCACGACTTCGGCTACCGCAACTACAAGGCCATGAACGTCTTCCCGGCCAACAAGCCGCGGATCGACGACGCCTTCTACTTCGACATGCGCCAGGTGTGCGCCGGATATTCCGGGCTCTCCCGCTCCACCTGCAACGGCCTGGCCTGGACCTACTACCAGGCGGTCAAGGAATTCGGCGACCTGCGCGTCACCGATGAGCAGATCCAGCAGGTCAAGCAGCAGGCCGAACGGAACCACCAGAACGCCGCGGCCTGAACCGTCCATCGGCGGCGGGGACCCCGGACCGGCGTCCCCGTCACCGGCTCGACGTGGTCTCGCGGACCCAGGGAGGTCCTTCCCCAGCTGTACTCACGGAGATCATGACGAAGGACTGGCCGGCCGCGCGCCGCAGGGCCCGCCCGCGTGCACGGTGAGGTCGCCGCGGTCCACGTGGAGCTCGATCGTCGCCAGCGTGCGCTGCTCCCACTCCGGGAGTACGGCTCCCGCCGGCACGTGACAGCAGATGCTCTTGCTGCCCGAGGAATGGTCGGCCATGGCCTCCGTCAGCGGCCCGCCGGAGCGCAGGCGCCGGCGCAACGTCTGGTGGCGCAGCAACGTGTCGGGGTACTCCCGCGGCAGTTGGTCGCCCGCGGCGGCGACCGGGTCGAGGAAGTGGTTGGTGTGGACCAGGACGCCGTCGTCGTCGGGCAGCGCCCAGGCGGGACCGCCCGGATGGAGCTCCGCGGTGATCGCGGAGCCGGGGGTGACCACGGTGACCGAGGTCGAGGCGGAGACCTCGGGCGAGACCAGCAGGCCGGTGGCCGAGGACAGGTCGCGGGCCTCGTCGAGCACCCGCCGGGCCACCACGTGAACGGGCACGCCCATCGCCCCGCCGTCGCGCGCGTGCGACAGGAACGTGAACAACACGCCGACGTTCGCCGAGCTGACGCCGATCTTGCCGACGATGCCGTACTCGGTCATCGTGCGCACGACGTGCCCGGACGGGTGGGGGATGGTCCAGACGAGCCAGTTCCCGGCCATCGCCTGGGCCCAGTCCCAGGTCTGCCCGGCCCTGGTGGGCTCGCCCAGCACGACGGCCGCCGAGCACTCGCCGCGCGGCGGCGCGGGCAGGGTGGCCAGGATCTCGGTCCGCGCGTTGATCGCGGCCAGGTCCTCGACCGGCAGCCCGGCGCCCGCCGCCATGCCCTCGATCTCCCGGGCGAGGTCGGGCGCCCACTTCTCGATCGCGGTGAACGCCCGCGCGCCCGGCTCGGCGATGGGGACCGGCGCCTCCGCCAGGCCGTCGAACATCATCCGGTACCCGGTCACGGTGCGAGCGATGTCGCGGGCGTGAGCCGTACCGAACTCGAGACCACGCTCGTACGGCCCGGCGGCCCGCGAGGTGAAGCTTCTGACCACGACTACCTCCAGTGTCAACGGCGGTGCAACATGACGATCATGCGGACGGCGGAGACCGCGCTCGCGACCGCACTGATCACGGTGACCCAAAACCAGAAGGCCGTCCAGGTGGCGGGGATCGGCAGGAGCACCGCGAGCAGGACCGGGTAGCCGAGCACCAGGACGCGCAGCCGCCGCTCGTCACGGACACGGAGCTGGAGCGGGCGCGGGTGCGGGTGCGGCGGGCACGGGTGCAGGCCGCCGGCCAGGACCAGGCGCCAGGTGTGCACCGCGGTGAGGTAGAGCGTGACGATGATCGCCAGCCCGAGCAACTGGGCCCATTCCGGCGCGGTGTCGTCCCCGGCCAGGAGATAGGGCAGCACCATCACGGCCAGCGGCAGTGTGCTGGCCGCCTCTGCCGCGATCATCCGGCTGGCCGGCCTCTCGCGGAACAGCAGAAGCGCTGATATGTTCATAATTCGTTCTATCGTATTGAAAACGATAGGTGAAGACATGAGAGGTAATGATGAGAATCCTCGCCCTCGGCGGCCCCGGATCGATGGGCAGGGTCGCGGTACGCGTGGTAGCGGGTCTCGCCGGGGTGCGGGAGATCGTCGTCGCCGACCGCGACCTGGACGCGGCACACCGGCTGGTCAAGGAGCTCGACGGCGTCCCGGCACGGCTCAGCGCCCGGCGGGTGGACGTCACCGACGCGGACGGGCTGGCCGCCGCGCTGGAAGGGGCCGACGTCGTGCTCAACACGGTCGGGCCCTACTACCGCTTCGGCCCGGCAGTCCTGCGGGCGGCGATCCTCGCCCGCACCCACTACCTCGACATCTGCGACGACTGGGAACCCACCCTGGAGATGCTCGAGTTCGACGGGCAGGCCCGCGCCGCGGGCGTGCGCGCGGTGATCGGCATGGGCGCGAGCCCCGGGATCAGCAACCTGCTCGCGGCCCGCGCCGTGGCGGAACTCGACACCGTGACGGACCTCTACACCGCCTGGCCCGTCGACGTCCCCGGCTCCGGCGCCGAGCAGACCGAGCTGAACGGGCCCGACGGCCGGCCCATCGCGGCAGCGGTGCACTGGATGCAGCAGATCAGCGGTACGGTCGCCGTGGTCAGCGGCGGGCAGGTCGTCCAGCGGCCGCCCATGCGGCCGGTCACGCTCGACCTGCCCGGCGGCAGGAAGGGCACCGCCTACACCGTCGGCCACCCCGAGCCCGTGACGCTGGCGCGCAGCTACGTCCTGACGGGGGAGTCGGCCAGCCTCATGGTCGTCACACCGGGCACCGCGGCCTACCTGGACGTGCTGCGCACCGACCTCGACGAGGGCCGGCTCACCAACGAGAGCGCCGCCGCCGCCCTGGCCAAGCCCGCCACGCGGCGGGCCATGCGGGCGGCCGTGCGGGCGTTCGGCTTCAAGGCGCCGGGCTCACTGCCGGCGTTCTTCGCCGCCGCCACGGGCACGGCGGACGGGCGGCCGCGTACCGTCCTGGCCCATCTGGCCGGCGCCGAGACGCTGATGATGGGCATGGACGAGGCGACCGGGCTCCCGGCCGCGCTGGGCCTGGCCCAGTTGCTCGACGTGGAGCGCATGCCGCCCGGCGTGCACCCGCCGGAGACCGCGATCGACGGCGAGCGGTTCTTCGCCGACCTGGCCGGGCACGCCGCGTCCGTGCGGGTCATCGTGGAGTGAGCGTGCCGTAGAGCTTGAACAGGCGGATGCCGGAGCCGATCTGGTGGTCCAGCAGCTTCCAGCAGTTCGCGGTCAGCTCGCGGGCCTGCGCGCCTGGCCAGGGCCGCGGCAGCAGTTCCGGCGGCAGGAGCGGGTCGTCCTCCATCGCGCGGGTGAACTCCGCGGCCAGTTCCACCGCGATGGTCAGCCGCTCCTGCGGGGTGAGTGGGTTCGCGCCGAGCAGCAGGTCGAGCCGCGGCCGGGCGATCGCGGCGAGGCGGTCGTAGCGCCCGGCGATCTCCTCCAGCGGCCACAGGTCGCGGGCGAGGGCGACCGGGTCGTCCTGCCCGCCCCTGCGCAGGTCGCGGGTGGTCAGGAAGGTGACGTGGTCGAGGACGTCCAGACGGCGGGCGTGCTCCTCGACGTAGGGCTCCCACGCGTTGGCGCTGAGGTAGAGGCCGCCGTGCACGGGCGCCCCGCCGAGCGCGGTGATCGCCGCGCGCAGCGCGTCCCTTCCGGTCCTCGCACTCTCCGGTACGGCGAAGCCCACCAGATGCCAAGTGCCGTCCCAGGGCGCGAGCCCGGCGTCCTGCCGGTAGGCGTGGGCGACGAACTCGACGTCGAGCCCCATCGCCCGCTCGGCGCTGCCGGTGGCCCGCAGGATCGCCTTGCGCCCCCGGCCCTCCTGGACGAAGCGCTCCTCCGCGACCAGCCGCTTGATGCACAGGCGTACCTGCTGATCGGTCATGCCCAGCTGTGCCGCGGTGGCGTAGAGCTCACCCGCGTCGACGGTGAGGTCGGTGCGGACGAGCGCCTCGACGAGCATCCGGGTGGGGACGTGGACGTCCAATGCGGTGGCCCTCCAGGGGTGGTGTGAGCGGGAAGAGTTTACGTCACCCGAAGATCATGCCCTTGCGGACGTCGAGGAACGCGAACTTCGCGAGGTCGGCCAGGTAGTTCTGGGTGACCAGCCACGGGTCGCGCTCGCCCTGCCGCGGGAACAGGTGCGCGGCGCGCTGGACGTAGCCGGCGGTCAGGCCGAGCAGGGGCCGCCGGGCGCCGTCGCGCGGGAAGGCGGGCATCGCGGTGCTCAGGCCGTGCCGGCGCATGTGGGCGAGCAGCCGTACGACGTAGCGGGAGGACAGGTCGGCGCGCAGGGTCCACGACGCGTTGGTGTAGCCGACGCAGAAGGCCAGGTTGGGCACGCCGCCGAGCATCAGCCCCCGGTAGGCGGTGGTGGCGGCCAGGTCGACCGGCTCGCCGTCCACGGTCAGCGCGATGCCGCCGAGGGGGATCAGCTTCAGCCCGGTCGCGGAGACGACGACGTCGGCCGCCAGTTCCTTGCCCGACTCCAGCGCGATGCCGTCCTTAGTGAACCGGGCGATGCGGCCGGTGACCACCGACGCCCGCCCGGCGGTCACGTCGCGGAAGAGATCGCCGTTGGGCACGACGCACAGCCGCTGGTCCCACGGCTGGTAGCCGGGCGTGAAGTGCCGGTCGGCGTAGGCGGGGTCGGGCAGGAACCTGAGGACGCCCCGGCGCAGGTACCGCTTGGCCTGCTCCGGGTAGCGCCGGCTCAGCCAGTAGGTGAGCTGGCCGCGCAGCACGTTCTTGGCGCGGACGAGGGTGTGCGCGAGCCGCGCGGGCAGCAGGCGGCGCAGCGCGTCGGCGGTCCGGTCGACGTCGGGCAGCGCGCTCATGTACGTCGGGGAGCGCTGGAGCATCGTGACGTGCGCCGCCTTCCCGGCCAGCGCGGGCACGAGCGTGACGGCGGTGGCCCCGCTGCCGATCACCACGACCCGGCTGCCGGTGACGTCGAGGTCCTCGGGCCAGAACTGCGGATGCGCGAACCGGCCGCCGAAGTCCTCCACGCCGTCGAAGTCCGGCTGGTGACCCTGCTCGTAGTCGTAGTAGCCGGCGCAGATGTAGAGGAACGAGCACGTCCAGACCCCGTCGCCGGTCCGCACCGTCCACCGGCCGCGCTCGCCGGACCAGCCGGCGGAGACGACCTTGGTCCCGTAGCGGATGTGCCGGTCGATGCCGTGCTCGCGGGCGGTGTCCTCGATGTAGCGGCGGATGCTGTCGCCGTCGGCCAGTGACTTCCCGCCGCGCCACGGCTGGAAGGGGTAGCTGAGCGTGAACATGTCCGAGTCGGAGCGGACGCCCGGGTAGCGGAACAGGTCCCACGTGCCACCGGGGCGGTCCCGGGCTTCGAGCACCGCGTACCTCCAGCGGCGCTCGCGCTGGAGGCGCCACGCGGCGCCGATGCCGGACAGGCCCGCTCCGATGATCAACACGTCCACGTCTATCACATCAGAAACGGTCGTCATAGAAACGACCGTATCATGTGCGAACGTTTAGAGCTTCCGCGCCACCGCCCCGTGGGCGTCGATGAACGGCCCCGCCTCGTCGTGCCACTGCGAGATCGAGGCCAGCCCCGGCTCCACCATCTCCAGGCCCTCGAAGCAACTGGTCATCTCGTCGAGCGAGCGCAGGTAGTAGGGGACCGCGCCGCTCTCCGCCAGCTTGTCGCTGCCCTCCGCGACGGCGTCGCCGGTGGCGGTGCCGTCCCACAGCACCAGGTAGCTGCCCGAGGGCACGCTGTCCATGACCCGGCCGACGATCGAGCGCATGAGCTCGAAGTCCTTGACGTACCCCAGCACGCCCATGAACATCACCGCGATGGGCTTGGTGAAGTCGAGCACGTTGTGGGCGTCGGAGACGATCAGCTCCGGCTCGTGGTAGTCGCCGTCCACGTACGCGGTGACGCCCTCCGGGGTGGTGTTGCGCAGCAGGGCGCGGGCGTGCACGAGCACCAGCGGGTCGTTGTCGACATAGACGATGCGCGAGGCCGGATTGATCGACTGGGCGACCTCGTGGGTGTTCTGCATGGTCGGCAGGCCGGTGCCGATGTCGAGGAACTGGGAGATCCCGGCCTCGCCCGCCAGGTGGCCGACGGCGCGGACCAGGAACCCGCGTGACTGCACGGCCATCTTCACGATGTCCGGATACACCTGGGCCACCGCGTCGCCGGCGGCCCGGTCGGCCTCGAAGTTGTCCTTGCCTCCCATCCAGTAGTTCCAGATGCGGGCCGCGTGCGGGATGTCGGGCTGGATCTTCGCGGCGAGGTCGGAACGCTCGTGGTTCATGGGCGGGCTTCCTGTGAGGGGTTTCGCGTGAAGTGATCGTACGGCGGCGCCGCTCAGCGGTACACGGCCACGGCCGCCTCGCCGATCAGCGCCTCGAACAGGCCGACGAGCTCCTTCACCTGAGGAGAGTGCTCGTTGACGATGGTCCGCAGGGTCGTGGTCAGCTGGGCGGGCGACTGGCCGATGTAGAGCTCGGTGTGCACCTGCAGCGCCAGCACGAGGCCGCAGAGCGCGGCGCCGCGCGCGTCCATCTCCCGCCAGCCGCTCACCGCGGAGCGCACGTCGGTCGAGGCGCGCACGATCGAGGCCATGTCGGCCCGGTAGCGCGTGTACGGCAGCATGCCCAGCCGCCGCCCGGTCACCTCCGTCAGCAGGCCGACGCGGAGGAGCTGCCGTCTGGCCCGGTCGTAGCTGTCGGCCGCGACCGTCTTGGACCAGGTCACCGCGTCCAGCTCGGGCCGCTCGCGCAGGAACGCCCCCGCGTACGCGTCGACGACCGGGTCGCCGGTGGGGGTGCGGTCGGTGACCACCACGGCGCGGCCGTTGAGCCGGACGCGCCCGTACAGGGCCAGGTCGATCAGCACCGCCCCGGCCAGCCCGAGGGAGATGGAAGAGCGGTGGATGAGCGGCTTGCCGTTCTCGTGGTGGCACACGATGAAGAGGTCCTGGTAGAGCGGCGGCGGGACCTCCGCGCTCACACCGGCTCCTTCGTCAGCGCGCTCGGGCGCAGGGTGGGCGGCCGGCCGAGCAGGTACAGGGCGCCGAGGACCACGCCGCCCACCACGAACCAGATCAGGCCGACGACCTGCGCCATCACGTTGGCGTGGATCACCACGAAGACGAGCACGCCCAGTCCGATCAGCGGCGCGACCAGGTGCGCCCACATGTTCTTGGACCGGCCGCGGATCGTGTAGTGCACGATCACCGACAGGTGCAGGACGATGAAGGCCACCAGCGCGCCCATGTTGATCAGGCTGCTGAGGAAGTCGACGCCGTCCGGGCGGGTGGCCATCCACAGCCCGAGACCCACGGAGAGCGCCGAGATGAGCAGGATGGCGTTGGTGGGCACGGCGTTCTTGACCGAGATCCTGGCCAGGAACGAGGGCAGTTGCCGGTCGCGGGCCATGGCGTAGAGCAGCCGGGAGACCGCGACCTGAGCCACCAGGGTGTTGGCGATGCCCCACGAGACGGCGGTGGCCGTCGAGGTGACCTGCCTCAGCCACTCGCCGCCCGCCACCTGGGCCGAGTCGTAGAAGGCGGTGCCGCTGGCGCTGGTCAGCAGACCCTGCGGATCGGGTACGAGCAGCGCCGCCACCCAGACCTGGGCGATGAACAGCACGCCGGCCAGCACCAGCGCGATGCGCATCGCCCGGCCCACCTGCTCGGAGCCGCCGGTGGACTCCTCGACGAGCATGCTGATCCCGTCGAAGCCGAGGAACGACAGCACCGCCACCGACACCGCGGCGAACACGATCGGCCAGGAGAAGGTGTCCGGGTTGAACAGCGGCGCCAGGCTGAACCCGCGCCCGTACCCCTGCATGAGGGCCCAGACCCCGGCCGCCAGGAACAGGGCCAGCACGGCCAGCTCGGCGACGATCATCACCTTGGTGATGGTGATCGTCATGCGGATGCCGCGCAGGTTGATGGCGGTGTTGAGGGCAACGAAGAAGATCAGCCACGCCCAGACCGGGATGCCGGGCAGGGTGGCGTTCATGGCGATCGAGGCGACCAGGTAGAGCAGGCTGGGCACCAGCAGGTAGTCCAGCAGGATCGCCCATCCGGTCATGAACCCGACGGGCGGGGCGATGCCGCGGCCGGCGTAGTTGTAGACCGATCCGGACAGCGGGAACGCCCGGACCATCTGGGCGTAGGACATGGCGGTGAACAGCAGCGCGACCACGCCGACCAGGTACGCCATGACCGGCATGCCGCCCGATCGCGAGTAGACGAGGCCGAAGATGGCGAACGGTGCGATGGGCACCATCATGACCAGGCCGTAGAAGACCAGGTCGGCGAGCCCTACCCCGCGGCGTAATTCCTGCTGGTAACCGAAACGGTCGATGCCGGCCTGGGGGTCCACAACAGCCTCCTCGCTGCTGGTCTTACTGAGGTTGTGTGATCCTTCCGTAGCTCTGGGTCGCATCGCAAGACGTATCGGCCCCGTTCAACCGCACAGAACCTCGACAACATCGGTCATTACATACGGTCCGGGCTCTTGGCGGCCTCCGCGGCCAGCAGGGCGGCGCCGAGCTGGACCGCGACCAGCGTGCGGATCGGGATCGGGGTGGCGGTGAATCCGGCGTCGGCCTCGGCGAACCAGGCGTCGAAGAGCGTCCGCATCCGGGCCCGCTCCGCCCGGATGGCCGGGGTCGGGTTGCCCGCCGCCAGCTCGGCGTCCAGCATCCGCAGCAAGGTGCCGCCGTAGCGCAGCCGCATGCTGTGCTTGAGCTGCTCGTTGCCGACGACCTCCGCGACCGTGGCCGGCCGGTCGGCGCAGGGGAAGCCCTCCCATTCGGAGATGTAGGCGTCGTAGGTGGCGACGAAGTCCTCCATCGACCGGCGGAACGGCGAGGCCACGGTCAGGTCGGCCCCGACCGCCGCCATCGACCGTCCCAGCTCGGCGATCAGGTCGCGCTGCGCCGCCAGGTGAGCCGCGATCGTGTCGCCGTACACCTGGGCGGTCGGGGTCTGGTCGGAGACGGCCGGATCGGCCCAGTAGGGCAGCTCGGTCACCAGGTGCAGGGCGCCGAAGCGGTCGGCGTAGTCGACGCTGCCGCCGCCGATGCCGTAGACCTCGCCCAGCTCGGCGCCGCGCGGCGTGATGTAGGCGGCCGGGCCGATCTGCCGGGCGCTCGGGATCTCCGGCGGGCCCATGTGCAGCGGCAGGCCCTGGCCGTAGGCGATGGCGGCGAGCTTCCCCGCCAGGCCGGGCACCTCGCGGCTGAGGTAGTAGAAGGCGCCCTGGAGCTCGCCGTTGTGCAGGGAGTAGACGAAGGCCGGCTTCACCTCGTCCATCAGTCGCATCAGCGCCTCGGTCTCCGGCAGCGTGCGGTCGAAGGTGTAGCCGTCGCCGGTCAGCGGGAACGTCCATTCGACCTGGTCGGCCTCGCTCGGGCGGTAGAAGTGCTCGGCGTACGCCCGCCGGTCGCCGGGCCGCGCGTACCAGCCTTCGTTGAGCCGGGCGCCGTCCGGGTCGACGCAGGGGATGAGGTGCCAGCGGTAGCCGAACTCCTCGCGCAGCCAGGCGTCGTCGATGAGCCGGCGCAGCAGGTTGCTCACGGTGAGGGAGCCGATGGGCTCGTTGGGGTGGGGGCCGCCGATGATGACCGCTTCGCGGGGGCCGGCGCCGATCGTGGCCACGCGGAGTGGTTCGCCCAGGCGGGAGGTGCCGATGTGGCGCAGCCGTACCAGATCCGGGTGGGTGGCGGCGAGGTGGTCGAGCTCGGCGTGCATCTGGTCCACGGACGGGAACGTGGCGTGGTCGGGCACCTGGTTCATGTATGCGTCGATGTTCATGCCCGCAAAGATAATCTGGATTATTCTAATAATCTAGATTATCGTTTCGCTCACTCGACTCCGGGAGACCCGACACCATGCGACTGACCAGGGCGGAAAGCAAGGCCGCGAACAAGCGCGCGCTGATCGACGCCGCACGGGAGGTCGTCGGCAGGGACGGAGCGCGGGCGAAGCTGGAGGAGATCGCGCAGCTCGCCGGGCTCACGACCGGCGCCGTCTACTCGCTGTTCGGCGGGAAGGACGGGCTGATGGTCGCGATGATCGACGACTACACCGGCCCGCTCGACCGGCGGCCGGTCGAGCGGATCCCGCCCGACCGCCCGCTCCAGGACGTCGTGGACGCCATCGCCCGCCAGTTCTGGCGGATGTCGGCCGACCCGGAGGCCGCCGGACTGCTGCTGTTCGAGGTCCGCGTGCTGGAGCTCGTGCTGAACGACGCGAACCTGCTGGCCAAGCTCAACACCGCGGTCAACACCTCCGAGGCCGACCTGGTACGCCACCTCGCCGGCCGCGAGCACGACGGCGTACCGGTCACCGGCGAGCAGGCCGTACGCCTGGCCCGCGCGCTCAAGGCGCTGCTGTCCGGGCTCGGTCAGGCCGTCATCCTCGGCGTCCACGACAGCTCGGAGGAGTTCTTCGCCGACGCCGCGCGCTCCCTGGTCACCGCCAGGGTGCTCGGCCCGGCATAGCCAGGCCACCCCCCGAAAGGCAGGACCATGTCCAGATCCGGCTTCGGCGTCATCGGCCCTCCGGTGCTGTTCATCGGCATCTTCCAACTGCTGGAGACGATGCTCTCGCCCGCGCTCCCGCTCATCCAGAGGGAGCTGTCCGCCTCGCCAGGCGAGATCGCGTGGATCTTCACCGGCGGGCTGATCAGCTCGGCGATCAGCACGCCGATCTCCGGCCGCCTGGCCGACATGTACGACAAGCGGACCGTCCTGCTCATCCTGATGGCGATCACCAGCGCCGGCGCCCTCATCTCGGGCCTGGCGCCCAACGTGCAGGTGCTGATCGCCGGCCAGGCCGTGCAGGGCGTCTGGCTGGGCGTGCTGCCGCTGACCGTCGGGCTGTTCCGCGACACCCTCGCACCCGAGCAGGGCGCCACCGGCAACGGCCTGGTCATCGGCGCGGCCGCGCTCGCCAGCGCGACCGGACTGATCCTGTCCGGGCCGCTCATCGCCGCGCTCGGTTACCGGAGCCTGTTCTTCCTCACCCTGGGCGGCGCTCTGGTGGCCGCGCTCTGGGCCTGGATCGCCGTGCCCGCCACGGCCCGCGGCGCCCGCGGCCGCGTCGACTGGACGGGCGGGCTGCTGCTCGGCGGCGGGATCGCCCTGCTCATGCTGGGCCTGACCACCTCGTCGAGCCGGGGCTGGACCGATCCCGCCGCGCTCACCCTGTTCGCCGGCGCGGCCCTGACGCTGGCGCTGTGGGCGTACGCCGGGCTGCGCAGCCGGGAACCGCTCGTGGACCTGCGCCTGCTGGCCGGGCGCTCCTCCGCCGGAGTGACCGCGATGGGATTCGTGTTCGGCTTCGCCTCCTTCGGGCTGCTGGTCGCGCTGCCGATGATGCTGTCGCTGCCCGCGAGCACCGGGTACGGCATGGGCGCCGGCACCCTGGGGATCGGGCTCTACATGTTCCCGCTGGGCGTCGCGGGCACCGTGATCGCGCCGCTGGTCGGGCCCATGACGCGGGTGCTCGGGCGGCGTACCGTGCTGGTGCTCGGCGCCGTCCTGGTCTCCGTGGGCACCGCCATGCTCGCCTTCTGGCACGGCTCACCGTGGGAGATCGTCGCCGGCGTGACCGTCACCGGCCTGGGCGGCGGCATCGGGCTCACCGCGGCGCTCAACGTCGTGGCCGCCGACGTGCCCGGGGAACGGGCGGCCGGCGTCAGCGGCGTGGTCTTCGTCGCCAAGAGCATCGGCGGCACCTTCGGGGCGCAGGTGGGCGCCATGGTGCTGGCCGGCGGCAGCGTGGCGGGGATACCCGCCGAGAGCGGCTTCGTGTCCACCTATCTGCTGTCCGCGCTGCTCGGGCTGCTCGCCGTGGGCGCCGCGTTCGTGATCCCCAGCGCTGTGCGGAACGCCGAAGCCGCGCGCGAAGGTTCGGCCAACGCGCCAAAGCCCGCCGCCTTCTAGGGTGACACGCTGCCACAGCGGCCAACGAAAGGAGCAGTCAGTGCGGGTCTACATCTCCATCGACATGGAGGGCATTTCCGGCATCGCGACCATGGACCAGATCGTCCGCGGCGGCCACGGTTATCCCCGCTCGCAGCGCCTGATGACCGCCGAGGCCAACGCCGCCATCGAGGGCGCGTTCGAGGCGGGCGCCGACAGCGTCCTGATCAACGACAGCCACGGCACCATGGACAACCTGCTGCACGAGGAGCTCGACCCCCGCGCCCGGCTGATCTTCGGCACGCCCAAGCTGGACTGCATGGCCGAGGGCATCTCGGCCGAGCACGACGTGGCCATGTTCCTCGGCTACCACGCCGCCGCCGGCTCGCCCGGCGTGCTCTCCCACACCTACTCCTCACACTTCTACGAGGTGCGGCTCAACGGCAGCCTGGTCTCGGAGGCCGAGGTCAACGCGCTGCAGGCGGCCGCGGTCGGCGTCCCGATCGGGTTGCTCACCGGTGACGACGTCATCTGCGGCGTCGCGGAGAAGGCCTTTCCCGGCGTACGCACCGTCGCGGTCAAGGTGGCCCACGGGCACACCGCGGCCGACAGCCTCTCCCCGTCGGAGGCCAGGCGGCAGATCCGGGAGGCGGCGGCGGCGACCGTACGCGGAGCGGCAGACCTGGCGCCGCTCCGCATGCCCGACGTGCTGGAGCTGGAGATCGACATGCCGAGCACCCCCGCGGCGGAGCTGGGCGCGCTGATCCCGGGCATACGCAGGATCGCCGACAAGACGCTCGCCGGCTCCTTCACCACGCCCGCCGAACTGCTCGGCTGCGTGAGCGTCTGCTACCACCTCGCCGCCGACGCGATGATCAGCCGGATGGCCCTGTTCGGCCGTCGAGCGTAGGCACGACCATCGGCGTGCCGGTCACCGGGTCCGGCACGACGACGGCGGGCAGGTCGAAGACGTCCTTGATCAGCGCGGCGTCCACCACGTCGGCCGCCGCGCCCTCGGCGACGATCCGCCCGTCCTTCATCGCGATCAGATGGTCGGCGAACCGGCACGCCTGGTTGATGTCGTGCAGCACGGCGACGACCGTGCGCCCCTCGTCCCGCAGCCGCGACAGCAGCCCCAGCAGCCGGTACTGGTGCGCGATGTCCAGGAACGAGGTCGGCTCGTCGAGCAGCAGGTACGGCGTGCGCTGCGCGAGCACCATGGCCACCCACACCCGCTGCCGCTGCCCGCCCGACAACTCGTTCACCGGCCGGTCGGCCAGGCCGTCCACGCCCGCGGTCGTCATGGCCTCGCTGACCGCGCTCTCGTCCTCCGCCGACCACAGCGACAACATCGGCTGGTGAGGGAAGCGCCCGCGCCCGATGAGCTGCCTGACCCTGATGTCCTCCGGCGCCAGCGGATCCTGGGGCAGGAACCCGAGCGAGCGCGCGAGCGCCTTGGCCGCGTAGGACCCGACGTCCCGCTCGTCGAGCAGCACGTTCCCCTCGGCCGGGCGCAGCAGCCGCACAAGGGCCCGCAGCAGCGTCGACTTCCCGCACGCGTTGGCGCCCACGATCGCGGTGAACGCGCCGTCGGGGACGTCCAGGCTCAACCGGGTCGAGACCACCCGGTCGGCGTAGCGCAGCTCCAGATCCTGGGCCCGCAGCCGCACCTCGGCCACGTCCGCCCCACCTCCGTGGCCGGCACGCAGACCAGAGGTCACGTCCGCCTCACCTCCATGCCCGGCATTCAGATCAGAGGTCACGTCCGCCTCACTTCCTTGGCCAGCAGCCAGATCAGGTAGCAGCCGCCGATCGCGGTGGTGACGACACCGACCGGCAGGGATTCCGGGGCCAGCAGCATCTGCGCGGCCAGGTCGGCGCCCTGCAGCAGGACCGCGCCGGTGAGCGCGGCCGGCAGGAGCGGAACCCCGGCCGCTCCCGCCAGCCGGCGCCCGATCTGGGGAGCGGCCAGCGCGATGAACACGATCGGCCCGGCCACCGAGGTGACCGTCGCGGTGCACCCGACGCCGACCAGCACCATGAGCAGCCGCAACCGGCCCAGCCCGACGCCGGTGGCGCTCGCGACCGCCTCGCCCAGCGCCGCCTGGTGCATCGTGTGCGACCAGGCCGCCATCAGGGCCAGCAGTACCGCGATGATCGCGAAGGGAACCGGCAGGTCCGCCCAGTCGACGCCGTTCAGTGAACCGGCGTTCCAGCCCACGGCCGCGATCGCGACCTCCAGTTCGGCGCGCAGCACGATCCACGAGTTGAAGGCGGTCACGATCGCGCTGACCGCGATCCCGATCACGACCAGGCGCAGCCCCGACAGCCCGCCGCCCGAGGACAACAGGTAGATCATCGCGGCCACGACCAGCCCGCCGATCACCGAGCTCGTCGCGAGCACGACGGAGCCGCCGGAGAACACGGTGAGCGCGACCAGCGCGCCGGTGTACGCGCCGGCGTCGAGACCGATCACGTCGGGGCTGCCCATGGGGTTGCGGGTGAGGTTCTGGAAGATCGCCCCGGCCACGCCGAGCGCGAGGCCGAAGACCATGCCGGCCAGCACCCGGGGCAGCCGCCAGTCCCTGATCACCACCACGGACTCGCCCTGCCCGCCGAGCGCGGCCAGCACCTCGCCGGGCGTCGCCCACGAGGCCCCGTAGCACAGGCCGAGCAGCCCGGCCCCGAGCATCATGGCGGCCAGCGCCGCCGACAGCACCAGCGTCCGCCGCTCGACCCGGACCGCCCGCCCGGCCGCCCGCAGCACGACGACACTCACAGCGCCCCCACCCCAAAGCGCAGCACGACGTTCACAGCGTCCCCGCCCCGTAGCGCCGCACGGCCCAGATGAGCACCGGGCCGCCGAGGAACGCGGTCACGATCGCCACCGGCACCTCTCCCGTCGGCAGCAGCACCCGCGAGCCCATGTCGGAGACCAGCAGCAGGATCGGCCCGAGCACCGCCGAGTACGCGGTCAGCCACGGGACCGAACCTCTGGCCAGCGGCCGAACCACATGCGGCACGATCAGGCCGACGAACAGGATCGGCCCGGCCGCGGCGGTGGCCGCCCCGGCCAGCACGGTGATGCACAGGAGTGCGGCCAGCCGTACCCGGGTGACGCTCGCGCCCAGAGTGCGCGCGACCGTCTCGCCGAGCGCGACCGCGTTGAGCGGACGGCTGAGCAGCAGCGCCCCGGCGACGGCGAGGACGATCAGCACCAGCGTGAGCGCGAACGGGTCCTTCTCGCGCCCGGCCAGCGAGCCGATCGACCAGAACCGGAAGCGGTCGAAGACGTCGGGCAGCATCAGCCGCAGCCCCAGCGACAGCCCGGCCAGCACCGCGCTCAGCGCAACGCCGGTGAGCACGAGGCGCAGCGGCGACGCGCGCCCCACCGAGTACACCAGCACCGCGGCCAGCGCCGCGCCGCCGCCGGACAGCACGAGCTCCGAGGTGGGCGTGGTGGCCAGGCCGAGCGCGGCGCCCATGGTCATCGCGAAGCCGGCCCCGGCGGTGACGCCGAGGACGCCCGGCTCGGCGAGCGGGTTGCGCGACAGCGTCTGGATGAGCACGCCCGCCACCGCCAGGGCGGCGCCGACGCCCACGCCGAGCAGCGCGCGCGGCAGCCGGACGTCGCGCACGATCGAGTGGTCGGGCGACCCGTCGAAGGCGAACAGCGCACGCACCACCTCGGCGGGCGCGACGGCGTGGGCGCCGATGCCGACGCTGACGACGGCGGCCAGCGCGAGCAGGGCCACCCCGGCGACGAGCACCGCGCCGCGCCCGGTGATCGTCCCGGCGCGTGCGGCGAGCGTCATCGCCCGGCCAGCGGCGCCAGCGACTTGTCGAGCGCGTCCAGGGTGAGCAGCGCCTGGCCGTAGGTGGCGGCCTCGGTGTAGCGGATCGCGAAGGCCTTGCCGGCCTTCACCGCGGGCAGCTTCTTCCACAGCTCGGAGTCGAGCACGTACTTGACGGCCTGCAGCGGCGCGCCGTCCGGGCCGACCGAGTAGGTGACCGCGTCGGCCTCGGCGAGCGCCGTGGGCAGTTCCTCGATCGAGGGGTACTCGCTCACGTCCTTGCTGCCGCCGCCCTTCACCTTCACCTGGCCGTAGTAGGCGGCGCCGATGTCGTTGGCGATGTTGGTGCCCCACGACTTGTCGAACTCGCGCTGGAAGGTGCCCTTCCCGACCTCCCCGTACGCGCCGACGTGGGCGAGCTTCAGCCCCGGCAGGACCTTCTCGTACTTCTTCCTGAGCTCGGCGGCCTTGGCCTCGTAGGTCGTCTTGGCGGTGTCGAAGCCCTCCAGCGCGCCCGCGGCGTCGGCCTGGCGCTGCGACAGTTCGCGCCACGCCGAGGGAACCGTCGGTCCGATCGCCACGACGGGCGCGATCGACTGCAGGCGCTTGAGGTCGATGTCGGCCAGCACCGGCGTCGGCACGCCGATGACGATGAGGTCGGGCTTGGCGTTGGCGATCGCCTCGTAATTGGTCTCGGCCGCGGTGTCCCCGGCGACCTTCGGCAGCTTGTCGTAGGCGGCGCGGGTCTTGGCGTCCATGAGCGGCACGCCGCGCTTCCACGTCGAGATCCCGGTCAGCGGCGCCCCAGCCTCGATCAGCACGGGTACGGCATAGCCGGTCGCGACCACGCGCTTGGGGTCGGCGGGAATGGTGATGTCGCCGTTGGCGGCCTTGAAGACGCGGGTGGCGGTCTTGGCGGCGGGCGGCTGGCTCCCGGTGTTCGACGCGCAGCCCGCGGTGGCCACGGCGAGTGCGAGCATGACGGAGCCGAGCGTGCGGCCAGTAGACATGGGTGTTTCCTTAACGTGGGGTGGATCAGTGGTCGTCGTAGTCGGCGGCGCCGCGTTTCCAGTAGCCTGTGATGTCCTGGTCGTCGGCGCCGAGCTCGAGGTGGTCGCGGACCCAGCGGCGCAGCGGCTTCAGCGCGTCGGCCTCGCCCGCCATCCAGGCGAAGATCCGCTCGCCCTCGGGCACCGCCACCTCCTGCACGGCCCGCGCGAGGTCGCCGTTGCGCAGCCAGCGGACTTCGACGCCCGCGGGCGCGGTCAGCTCGATCTCCTCGCCGGCGTCGGCGACCTCGATGAAGGCCCATCCGGCGGCGGTGCGCGGCAGTTCCTCCAGCCACCGGGCGATCGCGGGCAGCGCGGTGAGGTCGCCGGCCAGCAGGTACCGGTCGTAGGAGTGGGGCACGATCAGCCCGCCGGGCGGGCCGGCGACGTGGGCGCTCGCGCCGGGGGCGGCGTTGCGTGCCCAGTCGGCGGCGACGCCCTTGCCGTGCAGGGCGAAGTCGAGGTCGAGTTCGCCGGCCACCGGGTCGTAGCGGCGCACCGTGTACTTGCGGGTGGTGGGGAACGGGCGCGGCCAGCTCAGCATGAGCCCGTCGGGCTCGGGCAGGCGCAGGGAGCCGTCGGTCTCGGGGAAGATCAGGCGTACGTGCTCGTCGGGGGAGTGGGCCTCGAACCCGGCCAGGCCGGGGCCGCCCAGGGTCACCCGGATCAGCCCGCTGCCGACCATGGCGGTGCGCAGGACCTCGACCTCGCGGATCCGGATCGGGTAGGCCACCTTGCGGGCGATCGTCCCCGCTCTGACCTCCGCGATGCGCTCCAGGTACCGCTCACGGTCATCGATCCGCTTCACGAGTTCCGTCCCTTCTGGGTGATTTAGGCAAGGCTAACCTAATCACATGGAAGAGAGGAGCCGCGCCCGGGGGCAGGCCGGGCGCGGCCGGTCGAGCGGGATCGGTCAGGGAGCGTCGTAGCCGAGGGAGTAGGCGCCGGCGCCGCTGTAGGCGTGGACGCGGTAGCGGTAGTACCCGGCGGTGCCGGTGTACGTGAGCGTCTCGTCCGGGCCCGAGGTGGCGCCCTGGGCGACGGCGGCCCAGCTGGAGCCGTTCCACTTCTGCAGGTACAGGTCGTAGTCGGTGCCCGCGGGACCGTCCAGGCAGGCGCGGTGCGGGCCGGTGGTCGTCGTCTGGAAGTACTGTCCGTCAGGCTGGTACTGGCTGGCGCCGCTGGTCAGCGACCCGGTCTTGTTCGTCTCGTAGCCGGGACACCCCGTCGGCGGAGCGCCGCCGAGTGTCAGGGTGAACGTCGACGAGCGGGTCACCGAGGCGCCCGTGCCCACGACGGTGATCGTGTAGCTGCCCGTCGACGCCTGCGCGGTGGTGGAGAGCGTCAGCGTCGAGGACGCGCCGGCCTGGATGACCGAGGGCGAGAACGACGCGGTGACGCCCGCCGGCTGGCCGGAGGCCGCGAGCGTGATCTGCTGCGCGCTGCCGCCGGTCACCGCGCTGGACACGGTCGAGGTGGCGGTCTGTCCCGGCTGGATGGTGGCCGAGGACGGGGAGAGGGCCAGCGAGAAGTCGTTGCCACCGGTGGGCGGGTTGTTGTCGATCATGCCGGAGATCTCGTTGTAGACCTCGGTGATCCTGGTGCCCCAGTTGGGGCAGCCGCCCAGGTGATGCAGGGCGATCACCTTGTGGCTGGAGGCGGCCAGCACCGGCGAGCCGGAGTTGCCGCCCGAGGTGTCGCAGCGGTAGCCGGTGTTGACGCCGGAGGACACCACGTCGATCTTGCAGGTGGCGCCGCCCTGGGTCTCCTCGAACAACGACAGCCGCTTGGGCCGCGCGTCGCCGTGGCCGGGGATGTAGATCCGCTCACCGGCGACCGGCGGGCGCGGGTCGAGGTACAGCGTGCCGAACTGCTGCACGGCGGCGAAGTCGGCGACGCTGAACAGGGTGTAGTCGAGGGCGTTGAGCCCGCTGGTCTTGAGGAACTGCCCGCCGGCCACCTTGGTGCCGGCCCGCGGGTCGTTGCCGCCGCAGGTCGCGCACTGGTAGTCGAACTGGAACTCGCTGGCGGCCAGGTCGGCGGCGTTCTCCATGCAGTGGTTGTTGGTCAGCATGCGGTTGGTGTTGCCGACCCGCCACGCGGTGCAGTGGCCCAGGCCGTCGAGGAGCTGGCGGGCGACCGCGTTGCCCCTGGCGTACTCGGTGGGGTGGCTGTCGCGGTAGCAGACGACGTCGCGTCGGGCGTCGGTGCCGCAGACCGAGAAGCTCTTGGGGGTGCGCGCCGCGGCTTCGTCTCCGGTGAAGCCGCGGTAGTAGCGGTTGATCACGGCGCCGTAGCCCAGCCCGGCGAGCCGGGCGGCCGAGCGCCGGCCGGTGGTGTGCAGGGTGATCACGGCCGTGTCGCCGTCGACGGACAGGGCGGCGAAGCCCGGCGTGCCGTGGACGGTGTGGCCGGAGCCACGGACGTTGGCGCCGAGCGCCGGGTCGCCGTAGTAGGTGTGGACCTCACGGCGGTCGGGGCCGGCGACGGTGACGTAGTCGCCGGGGACGAGCTTGAGCGCGGCGAAATGGACCTTGATGTAGCTGGATCCCGGTCGCCGGATCTGGGTCGTGCGCTCCGCCGCGCCGTAGCGCAGCTTGAGGTCGGCAGCGTGCTGCTCGCCGGCGGGGGTGACCGGGTCCGCCTGCTGCTGGGCCGGTGGTGGGGTGGTCGCTGACTGCTGCTGGGGTACGGCTGCCGCGGCCGGAGCGGCCGTCGCGAGGATCGCGGCTAAGGCCACGATCGCAGTCCAGGGCTTGTGACTCATGCCAATGACACCTCCGCCTGGGGGGAAGACGGTTGGCCGAGGCTAACCCCGCATGTGCTACGTACCGGTATCCGTCATCGGTACTGAACCTGCGTCCGGCCGGTCACCAGTTGGCGGGCAGGCCTGGGGTGCGGGCGGGCAGGCGGTGGCCGGGCGGGCGGATCACGTAGACGATACCGGCGCTGCTGGAGCTGCGCAGCCAGACGTTCTCGAAGGCGGCACGGGGGTAGACCCGGCGCGCGTCGTCGTTCGTCGGCGCGTTGGCCGGGTCGTTGACGATCACGTCGCCGGTCCGGGTGAAGCCGATGACGACGAACAGGTGACCGTCGGTCCCGTACCCGGCGCCGGGCAGCTCTTCCTTCTTGAACGACTGCGAGGTGATCACCGGAATCCCGGCCTTGATGAACCGCTCAAGCTCCGTCAGCGACCGCAGCCGGGTGACGAACCCGTCGAGCCCGTACCGCCCCGCGTAGGCGGTGTTGAACGGCCAGTTCCCCGCCCCCTCGTAGTCCAGGTCGTAGACGTAGCGGGCGGCGTAGTCGACCTCGGGGCTCGGGTCGCTCGGATCGACCCAGGCCAGGTCGGCGGCGCTCGGCCCCTTGCGCCAGTAGCCCAGCACCATCGCGGTCGAGGTGGGGCTGCACCACGCCTGGCCGCCGCCGTCCCACTCGGGGTAGTGGCCGAGGTGGATGCCCTGCGAGCGCCGTGGCACCTTGAGCTCGGTGCCCCACGCCCCGCCGCCGGGGCTGACGGGCACGCTCGCCCGGTACGGCACCGCCGACGCCATCGCCCCCAGGGTCCGCACGACGGGCCCGCCCGCCTGGCCGGGTCTGCGGTGCAGCGTGACCCGGAGCTGGTAGGAGTCGACCGGCCGGCCCTTCGCGGCGGCGAACGTGTCGACGTTGACGGTGCCGTCCGCGTCGGCCTGGCCGGGTACGGAGGTGCGGCGGATGTCGGCGTCGCCGTAGGCCCAGCGGCCGAGGACGTACCACTTGGTGTCGGGTGACGTGCCGCGCAGCTCGATCTGGATCCAGGTGCCCGCCGGGGTGCCGGCGGTCCAGGAGCCGATCAGCTCGGTGGCGCCGAATCCGACCCGGGTGTCGCGGCTGGTCCAGCGGGCGTACTCCCAGCTCGCGCCGCCGTACTCGATCACGCCGGCGGGTGCGGCGAAGGTCAGGGTGGCGCCGGTGGCGACGCCCTCGGAGGTGCCCGCGCGCAGGGCCGCCCGCTGGTAGACCACCGGGGGAGGTTGCGCGCCCGCGGCCGCGTGGAGCGGCGCGGGGATCGCGGTCAGGAGCAGGGTCGCCAGCAGTACGGCCAGCTTGCGCATCGGGCCTCACCTCGAGCGGAAGATAACACCGCAAATACCGCGTTCGCCTCGGATGAGTTACGTATGCGGCCACGATTGCGCAATCGATTTCGCTGAAGAAACGCACTGTCGGAAGGGGGTGCTAGTCAGATTTTCGGCCACTTTAGAGCAAACGATTGACATCCTCTCGCTTCACATGGACACTCAGCCGCAACGTCGGTGTGAAGGGACCTCCGAGTTGGCTACTTCGGACCTGCTGTTGATGAACGCCCTGGTGACCACGCTCGCCGAGGACGGAAGGACGCCCGCCGAGGCCTCCGCCGTGCTCATCAGGGACGGACGCGTGACATACGTCGGAGAGGACGCGGTCGCCAGAACGATGGCCGGCCCCGCGGTCCCCGTGATCGACGCCGGGCGGCGCAGGGTGGTGCCCGGCCTCATCGACGGGCACACTCACTTCGTCCGCGCCGGACTGACCTGGAACGACGAGGTCCAGTGGGGCCGCGAGCCCACCCTCGCCGGAGCCCTGGAACGGATCGCCGAGGCCGCAGCGGACCGCCCGCCCGGCACCTGGATCAAGGTCATCGGCGGCTGGCATCCCGAGCAGTTCGCCGAGCGCAGGGCGCCCACGCGCGAGGAGCTGGACCGCGCCGCCCCCGGCCATCCGGTCTTCGTCCAGCTCGGCTACTCGTGGGGCCTGCTCAGCACCGCCGCCCTGCGCGCGGTGGACCTGGGCAAGGCCGCCGCCGAGGGCCTCGACGCCGGCGCCGTCGACCCGGCCGGCGTGCTGCGCGGCATGGCGGCGATGCGCTGGCTGTACTGGCAGCTGCCCGTACCCACGCCGGAGGAGCAGGTGGCCTCCACGGCCGCCGCCTCCCTCGCCTTCAGCGCCGCCGGGATCACCGGGCTCATCGACGGCGGCGGCGCCAACACCGGCCCCGACGTGTACGCCGCCCTCTACGAGACCTGGCGGCGCGGGCTGCTCACCGTCCGGGTGCGCACGACCGTGCACGCCTCGCGCCCGTACGCCGAGCCGGAGGAACTGCCCGGCTACCTGCGCTTTCTCGCGCCAGGCCTCGGCGACGACATGCTCAGGGTCCTCGGCATGGGCGAGATCATCCACTACAACGTGCACGACGGCTTCTCCCGCAGCCCCGACCTGTCGGAAGGCTCGCTCGAAGCCCTGTACGCGACCTTCACCGACTGCGCCCGCCGCCGCTGGCCGGTCCAGATCCACGCCATCAGGGCCGACACCATCGAGGCGATCGTGGGCCTGTGGGAGCGGCTGGACGCCGAGATCCCGCTGGCGCCGCTGCGCTGGGCGATCGTGCACGGCGAGGGCATGAGCCGGGCGACGGTCGGGCGGGTGGCCAGGCTCGGCGTCGGCGTGCTCGTCCCGGCCATGCTCAGGTTCGAGGGCGCCGAGCTGATCGAGGCGTGGGGCGAGGAGGCGGTGCTCCAGGCGCCGCCGTTGCGGGCCCTGCTCGACGCGGGCGTGCCGGTCGGCGGGGGCACCGACGCGATGCGGGTGGCCTCCTACCGCCCCTTCACCGCCATGCACTGGTACGTCTCCGGCCGCGAGATCGGCGGAAAGCGGATCAGGGCCGCGGACAACCTGCTCACCCGTGCCGAGGCGCTGCGCATCTGCACCGGTGGCAGCGCCTGGTTCAGCTTCGAGGAGCACCAGCGCGGACGGCTGGAGCCCGGCCTGCGCGGCGATCTGGTGGTGCTCGACCAGGACTACTTCACCGTGCCGGAGGACGAGATCCCCGGAATCGGCGCCGAGCTGACCGTGGTCGGCGGCGTCCCCGTCTGGGCCGGTCCCGCGTTCCGTTAGAGAAGGAGAGCCGTCATGTCCTACCGCAAGCTCGTCGCGGCGGCACTCGTGGCCGCGGCGATCACCGCGTGCTCGGCCCAGAACACCGGCCCGTCCACCGCTCCCGCCGCGGCGGCCGGAGGAACGCTCAGGTTCGGCGTGGGCTTCACGCTCGACGACTGGGAGCCGTTCAACAAGCCGAACAACACCTACGTCTCCGCCGTCTTCGAGCAGCTCGTCGAGCAGGCGCCGGACGGCATCGAACTGCTGCCCAGGCTCGCGACCTCATGGAAGGCGACGGGCGGGCAGGTGGAGTTCACGCTCAGGACCGGTGTCGTCTTCCATGACGGCACGCCGTTCGACGCGCGGGCCGTCAAGGTCAACCTGGAGCGGATCCGCGACAGCATGACCGAGTTCGCGACGATCATGAAGCCGGTCGAGGAGATCCTCACCCCCGACGCCTCGCACGTGGTGCTCAAGCTGAAGCGCCCCGCCCCGGCGCTGCCCGCGCAACTGGCCAGGACGGGCGGCTACATGCTGAGCCCCAAGACCATCAAGGACGGCACGTTCAAGACCCAGCCCGCCGGAACCGGTCCGTGGAAGTACAACGCCGCCCAGTCGATCCGCGACTCCAAGGTCGTGCTCGACTTCTTCGACAAGTACTACGAGCCGGACAAGGTCGGCCCGCGCCGCCTGGAGATCCACACGATCGCCGACGACGACAGCGGCTACAACGCGCTGGTCACCGGCCAGGTCGACGTGGTCTCCGTGGCCGCGCAGTACAAGAAGCGCGCCGAGACCCAGGGCCTGAAGTCGCTGTGGTACCCCGGCCTGCGCTACCACTTCCTGTTCTTCGACCGCAAGGACACCTTCGCCGACCCCCGCGTACGGCAGGCCGTCTGTCACTCCCTGGACACCAAGGCCCTGCTCGACGGCCAGTTCGAGGGCCTGGGCGAGAGCTACCCGCAACGCTTCAGCGAGGGCCAGCCCGGCTACAACCCGCAGGTACGCGGCTACACCCGTGACGTGACCAAGGCCCGCGCCCTGCTGGCCGAGAGCGGCAAGAAGGACGTGAGCTTCACCTTCCCCGTCTTCCCCGGCACCGAACTGCTGGGCGAGCTGGTCCGCAGCCAGCTGGCCGAGTCCGGGATCACGGTCAAGGTGGAGAAGATGTCGATCCCGCAGTACTTCTCCACCTTCGACCGGTACCCCGCGGCGTACAACACCAGCAACAGCGAGAGCACCGGCCCGCTCGACTACTACTCCTACCGGTTCGCCCCGGACGGCGGCGGCAACCCGTACAAGACCGGCTCCCCGGAGCTGGAGAAGCTGGCCGAGCAGGCGCTGGCCGGCGGCACGGACGCCGAGCGGGAGGACCTGTACCGGCGGATGACCCAGATCATCCACGACCAGGCACTCGACTGCGGCTTCTTCAGCCGCCCGATCACCTTCATCTGGGATCCGCGCAAGGTGGACAACATCGTGCCGACCCGGTTCGAGCCGTCGGTCTTCCGCTACAAGGAAGCCCGCATCCATGCGTAAGCTCATCCTCTCCCGGCTGCTCGCCCTGCCGCCGATGCTGCTGCTGGTGTCGGTCGTGGTGTTCCTGCTGACCCGGGTCGGGGTCGACCCGACCCGGCAGATGCTGGGCGAAGGGGCGAGCGAGGCGCAGCGGGCGCTGCTGCGCCACCAGCTGGGCTACGACCGGCCGCTGGTGGTGCAGTTCGGGTCGTGGCTGGGCCAGGTGTTCAGGGGCGATCTCGGGACCTCGTTCTTCACCCAGCAGCCCATCGTGTCCAGCCTCGCCGAGCGGCTGCCGGTCACGCTGGCGATGGTGGCCGGCGGCACGCTGCTGGCGATCGCCGTCGGCGTGCCCGCGGGTGTCTGGGGCGCCCTGCGGGCGGGCTCGGCGATCGACCGGCTGATCACCGCGGTCACCTCCGCCGGGCTGGCCATGCCCGGGTTCTGGCTGGCGCTGCTGCTCATGCTCTTCTTCGCGGTGGAACTGCGCTGGTTCCCGGTGCTCGGGTTCACCCGGTTCGCCGACGGGCCCGGCATGTGGGCGTACGGGCTGGTGCTGCCGTGCGTGGCGCTGGGACTGCACTCGGCCGCGGTGATCGCCCGGCAGACCAGGGGCGCCATGGCCGAGACGCTGCGCGCGCCGTACGTGCGGGCGCTGCGCGCGGTCGGCACGCCGCGCCGCAGGATCGTCTACCGCTACGCGTTGCGCAACTCCATGGTGCCGATCCTGACCGCGGTGGGACACGAGGTCGTCGTGCTGCTCGCGGTCAGCTTCGTGGTCGAGCGGGTCTTCGCCATCCCCGGCACGGGCACGCTGATCCTGGACGCGGTGGTGCGCAACGACGTGCCCGTGCTGCAGGGCGGGATCGTGCTGGTCGCCTGCCTCGTGGTGCTGATCAACCTGGCCGTCGACATCGGCTACGGGCTGCTCGACCCGAAGGCGAGGCCGCAGTGAGCGCCGTCTCCCGGCTGCTCAGGCAGCCCGCCACGTTCGTCTGCCTGGCGTTTCTGCTGCTCCTGGTCCTGGCCGCGGTGGCCGCGCCGTGGCTGGCGCCGTACGACCCGTCGGCCGTGAACGTGACGGGCAGGCTGGAAGGGCCGGGCGCCGCGCACTGGCTGGGCACCGACGAGCTGGGCCGCGACCAGCTCTCGCGGCTCATCTACGGCACCAGGATCGCGCTGCGCGCCTCGGTGCAGGCGGTGGGCCTGGCCCTCCTGCTCGGCGTGCCCGCCGGGCTGGTCATCGGCTACTTCGGCGGCTGGTGGGACCGGGTGGCCATGCGCGTGGTGGACGCCGTCAGCTCCATCCCGGCGCTGCTGCTGGCGTTCGGCGTCATCGCGCTGCTCGGGCGCGGCCTCACCAACGCGATGCTGGGCGTCAGCGTCATCTTCGCCATCCAGCTGCTCCGGCTGACCCGCGGGATGGTGCTGGCCGAGCGCGAGCTGCCGTACGTGGACGCGGCCCGCGTGCTCGGGCTGTCCGCCCCGCGCGTCATGTTCGGCCAGATCCTGCCCAACGTGGCCGGGCCGCTGATCGTGCAGTCCTCCATCTACCTCGGCTTCGCGCAGCTCTTCGAGGCCATGCTCAGCTTCCTCGGGCTCGGCGTGGACGTGGGCGACGCCTCGTGGGGGCAGATGCTGGACCGCTCGCGGGCCTACGTGGGCGACCAGCCGTGGCTGCCGGTCTTCCCCGGCCTCGCCATCATGCTCACGGTGCTGGCGTTCAACCTGATCGGGGACGGCCTGCGCGAGGCCATGAGCGGGGCGCGGGCACCGGCGCCCTCCTGGAAGCCGCCGCCGGTCCGGCTCGTGCCCGCCGAATCCACGCGGGCGCTGCTCTCGGTGCGCTCGCTGAGCGTCGCCTTCCCCGGACCGGTCACCGTGGTCGAGGACGTGAGCTTCGACATCGCGGAAGGCGAGGTCTTCGGCCTCGTCGGCGAGTCTGGCTCGGGCAAGACGATGACCGCGCTCGCGCTGGCCGGCCTCCTGCCGCCGCCCGGCGCGGTGACCGAAGGCAGCGTACGGGTGGCCGGACGCGAGCTGCTCGGCCTGCCCGACAACGAGCTCGCCACCCTGCGCGGCCCGGAGATCGGCATGATCTTCCAAGACCCGCAGTCCGCGCTGTCACCGGTGCACACCATCGGCAGGCAGCTCATCGAGCCGCTGCGTACCCACGAGGGCCTGTCCCGCCGGGCCGCCCTGGACCGGGCCGCCGAGCTGCTCACCCTGGTCGGCGTGCCGGACGCCCGGCGCAGGCTCGGCGACCACCCCCACCAGTTCTCCGGCGGCATGGCCCAGCGCGTGGTCATCGCCAGGGCGCTGGCCGCGGGCCCCAGGCTGCTCATCGCCGACGAGCCCACCACGGCGCTCGACGTGACCGTGCAGTGCCAGGTGCTCGACCTGCTGCTCGA
Organism: Nonomuraea sp. NPDC059007; assembly: GCF_042740555.1. Lineage (NCBI taxonomy): Bacteria > Bacillati > Actinomycetota > Actinomycetes > Streptosporangiales > Streptosporangiaceae > Nonomuraea > Nonomuraea sp. NPDC059007. The sequence continues at coordinate 87,598 of NZ_JBHYJD010000043.1, forward strand.
CCTGCGCGAACGCTTCGGCATGACGATCTTGCTCATCACCCACGACCTGGGCGTGGTGGCCGACGTGTGCGACCGGGTCGCGGTCATGCGCGCGGGCAGGATCGTGGAGCAGGCGCCGGTCGGCGGACTGTTCACCGCGCCGGAACACCCCTACACCGCCGCCCTGCTGGCCGCCTCCGGAGGTGCCCATGCCTGACCGGCCGCTCCTGCGGGTGGAGAACCTGCGGGTGAGCTACGAGACGGGCCGCACCCTGTGGAAGGCCCGCCGCTTCGACGCGGTGAAGGACGTCAGCTTCTCCGTCGCGGCCGGGGAGACGTTCGGACTGGTCGGCGAGTCGGGCAGCGGCAAGAGCACCACGGGAAGGGCGGTGCTCAGGCTGGTGCGCCCGGCCGCCGGGACGATCGAGTTCGACGGCCACGACCTGGGCGCGTTCGGCGCGCGTACGCCCCGCTGGTACCGGCAGGCCGTCCAGGTCGTCTTCCAGGACCCGCTCGCCTCCCTCAACCCCCGGCATCCGGTGGCCAAGACGCTGACGCTGGCCCTGCGCGCGGGCAACGACGGCGGCACCGGCGGCGTGGACGAACTCCTCGACCAGGTCGGGCTGGCCCGCGAGCTCGGCGGACGCTACCCGGCCGAGCTGTCCGGCGGACAGCGCCAGCGGGTGGCGATCGCGCGGGCGCTGGCCGTACGGCCCCGCCTGGTCATCTGCGACGAGGCCGTCAGCGCCCTCGACGTCTCCACCCAGAGCCAGATCATCGAACTGCTGCTCAAGCTGCAGCGCGAACTCTCGCTGAGCCTGCTGTTCATCTCCCACGACCTGGCGGTGGTCCGGCGGATCAGCCACCAGGTCGGCGTGATGCACCTGGGCAGCCTGGTCGAGCAGGGCGGCGCGGAAGAGGTCTACCGGCGGCCCCGCCACCCGTACACCCGCATGTTGCTGGACTCGGCGCCGGTGCCCGACCCCGTCGTCCAGCGGGAGCGGCGCGCCCGCAGGCGCGCGCCGCGCGAACTCACGGAAGAGGAAGCATGACGATCCTGATCAGGGGCGGACACCTGCTGACCATGGACGACGCCATCGGCGACGTGCCCGGCGGCGACCTGCTCATCGACGGCACGGCCATCGTCTCCGCGGGGCCGGCCGACCCCGCCGCGCGGGCGGAGGAGGTGATCGACGCGACCGGGATGATCGTGCTGCCCGGCTTCGTGGACACCCACATCCACCTGTGGCAGACGGTGCTGCGCGGGCTGGCCTCGGAGCTGTGGCACGGCGAGTACTTCACCTCGGTGCTGCCCTACCGCTCCAGGTTCCGCCCGGAGGACGTCTACGCGGGCGGCTTCGCCGGAGGCAGGGAACTGCTCGGCAACGGGGTCACCACCGCGCTCGACTTCTGCCACTGCATCGCGACGCCGCGGCACTCCGACATGGCCGTGGCCGGGCTGATCGACTCCGGCATCCGGGGCGTGCACGGCTACAGCCTGCGCGACAAGCCGCCCGGCCACTTCACCTCGCACGACCAGCGGCTCGCGGACGCCGTACGGGTGCAGGAAGGGCTGGGGCACGACCGGGTCTCGCTCATGCTGGCGCTCAGCGACCTGGAGACCGTGGACCTGGCGACCAGCGCCAAGGAGGTGGCGTTCGCCCGTGAGCGGGGGCTGGGGATGACGATCCACTCCAACTACGCGGGGCAGATCACCGCGATGCACGAGGCGGGGCTGCTCGGCCCCGACCTCGTGCCGGTGCACGGCAACGTCGTCACCGACGAGGAGATCAGGATGCTGGCCGACGCCGACGCCACGCTGTCCTCCACCCCGGCGGTCGAGATCGGCCTCGGCTCCTCGTTCTCGATCGTGCGCAGGGCCGTCAAGCTCGGGCTGCGGGTCGGCTGGGGCTGCGACATCGTCACCTACACCGACGCCGACCTGCTCGGCCAGATGCGCCTCGGCTATCAGCTCACCTGCTACCTCGACAGCGAGGAGGAACGCTCGCAGGGCCGCGACGGGCGCCGCCGTCCCGGCATCCCGACGCTGACCGCGCGCGAGGTGCTGCGCATGGCCACCGTGAACGGCGCGCGGGCCCTCGGCCTGTCCGCCCGGATCGGCAGCCTGACCCCAGGCAAGGAGGCCGACGTCATCCTGGTGAAGGGCGGCTCGCTGGCCGACCCGGCCGCCCACGTTCTCATGCAGTGCAACGGACGGGACGTGGACACCGTGCTGGTGGCGGGCGAGGTGCGCAAGCGGGCCGGGCGGCACGTCGGGCTCGACCCGGAGCGGCCCGGCGTGCTCGTCGACGCCGCCCGCGCGCACGTGCTCGCCGAGTTCCCCAGCCACGACTGATGCGCGTCGACTTCCACGCCCACCTGTGGACCGACGACTACCTCGACCTGCTCGACTCCTACGGCCGCGCCGCCACGGCGGTCCAGCGCGGCATGGGAGCCGGCACGTCCCGGTCCGAGATGGCCGCGCGCCTCTCGCTCATGGACGCGGCCGGCATCGGACTGCAGGTGCTGTCGGCGACCCCGCAGGCGGCCGACTTCGCCGATCCGGCCCACGCGCTGGCCGCCGCCCGCCACGTCAACGACCTGTACGCCAAGACCGTGCGGCGGTGGCCGGACCGCTTCGCCATGCTGGCCGCCCTCCCGCTCCCGCACGCCGGCCTGGCCGCGGCCGAGCTGGAGCGGGCCATGGACGAGCTGGGCGCGGTCGGCGTCGCGATCAACTCCGCCGCGCTCGGGCACGCCTCGCTCCTTCCCGTGTACGCCGAGCTCGACCGGCGCGGCGCCGTCCTGTTCGTGCACCCGGCGGGGGAGTTCGCGGCCGACCCCAGGCTGCGGTGGGCGGTCGGCGCGCCGGTCGAGGACACGGTGGCGGCCATGCGGCTCATCGCCGACGGCGTCCCGCTCCGTCATCCGGGGATGCGCATCGTCGTCCCGCACCTCGGCGGGGCGCTGGCGATGCTGGCCGAGCGGGCCGACCACCAGATGTCCGGGCTGCCGGAGCCGCCCAGCGTCACGGCCCGCCGGATGTTCTACGACACCGTCTCCCACGGCCACGTGCCGGCCCTGCGCGCGGCTGCGCAGACGTTCGGCGCCGACCGCCTGGTCCTGGGGACGGACTTCCCGTTCCTGAAGGGGGAACTGTTCACCGGCGCGGTCTCCTATCTGGCGGAGGGGCTGGACGCGCAGGAGGTGGAGCAGGTCACCCGGCGGACGCCGTCGAGCTTGCTGACACGCGGCTGAGCCTGACTCAGTCCGTGGTCAGGGCGGCCAGGAACGCGGTGCCGCCCCGCACACCGTCGGCCGCGAGCGCGAGCGCGGCGCGCTGCTGCCCTGACCTCCTAGATCGCTGATGTGAAATTCGGGTTAGTGGTCGTAGGCGGTCAGGGACCGTTTTACGGGTGCGCCGGTGTTCCAGTTGTGCCAGATGGCGGCG
>NZ_JBHYJD010000044.1:0-7058 GCF_042740555.1 Nonomuraea sp. NPDC059007
TCGCCCGCAGGAGACGGCCCCGCCGCTCGGGGCGGGGCCTTCTCATGGGGTACGGCCGGCCGTCACGACACCCGGGAGCGCGCCGCCGACCAGGTGTCGCAGGAGGCGGGCCGGGCGCCGGTGAAGCCGCGCTTCAGCCAGTAGACGCGGTTGGCGCCGCTGCCGTGGGTGCGGTAGAGGTCGTCGCCGCTGGCCCGTACCGTTTCGACCAGGGCCGCCCAGTCCTTCGTGTCCCGGGGCAGCGACCGCCACACTCCGGCCAGGAACACCCCGGCCAGGCAGTCGGCCTGCAACTCGTAGCGGCGCCCGCGCTCGGCGGTGGCCTTGCCGCGCTCGTAGGCGGCCCGGATGCCGGTCAGGCTCTGCAGGTGATGCCCGTACTCGTGGGCCGCGATCTTGAGCGGCAGCAGATCGGTCCGCCCCTCGATCCAGTCGCCGGCCAGCGGGAACACCAGCGTGCGCGGCCCCGGGCAGTAGAAGGCGGCGGTCCCGTCCGGCCAGTCGAACCCGCAGATCCGATCCTGCGGCGCGTCGAAGTAGCGCACCTTGGGCTTGCTGAACGGCATCCGCGCTCGAGCAAAATGCCCGCCCCACGCCTTATCCAGACATTTCACCATCGCGACTAGATACTCCCTGGGCCGCGCCACCCCGCCGGTGATCAGCTCGGGCTCCTCGCACGACTGGACGGCGAGCCTGCCGGTGCCCGCCCACGGATCGGCGGCCGGGGCGGTGGTGAGGGTCAGCACGGAGAGCACGGCAACGGTCTGCATGAGGGGCACAAACACGGATCATAGGGCTCATCGGCACCGTTGTTCCCGGGAGGCACGACGACCAGGGCGGTGGGATGGGACGGGCGGGGCGGTGGTTGACTCTCCCGCATGAATGAACTGGCGCTTGTCCTGACAATTGGTAGTTTGGCGGTTTTCATCGGGGCAATCGTCCAGGGAGGCGTCGGGTTCGGGCTGGGGCTGATCGCCGCGCCGGTGCTCACGATCCTCGACCCCGGCGTCATGCCCGGCGCGATCCAGGTGGTCAACTTCACGTTGCCCTTGTTCACGCTGGCCGCCGAGTGGCGCAGGGTGGACTGGCGAGGGCTGGGGTTCGCGGTGCTCGGCCGGTTGCCCGGCACGGTCATCGGAGGATTCGTCGTCGTCTACGTGTCGGCCCACACGCTCGGTGTGCTCGTCGGCGTGATGGTGCTGATCGCGGTGGGGCTGACGGCGCGGGCGCTGAGCGTGCCGCGCAACGGCGCGACGCTCGCCACCGCCGGGTTCGTCTCCGGCGTCACCGGTACGGCCACGGGCATCGGCGGCCCGCCCATGGGCCTGGTGTACCAGAGCGCCAAGGGGCCGCAGATCCGGGCGACACTGGCCATGTTCTTCGCCCTGAGCGCCGCCCAGTCGCTGGCCGTCCTGGCCTTCGTGGACCGGTTGCCCGGCAAGGCGCTGGCCACGGGGGCGGCGCTGCTCGTACCCATGATCGCCGGATTTCTCGTGTCGGGGCCGCTGCGGCGCTACCTCGACGGCGGGAAGGTGCGCGCGGCGATCCTGATCGTGGCGGCCGTCTCCGCGCTGGTGCTCATCGGGCAGAGCGTGATGCGGTGACGGTTCAGGCCGAGCAGCAGTCGCAGCCGGAACAGCAGTCGCAGTCCGAGCAACAGTCGCAGTTCGTGCAGCAGTCGGGCAGATGGCAGCAGACGTCCCCGCAGTTGGCGCAGGTTGTGCACCGGGAGTCCTCCTCCTCCCACGGAGGCTGGTAGAGCCCGCAGGTGCAGCAGGAGAAGGCGGCACAGGCCAGCGAGATCAGCCCGCCGGGATCCGGCTTGCGGGGATGAGGCTCAGGGGGCGAGTGCGGCGGCGGCTCGGATGGCGCGGTGGTCTCGGCGAAGGTGCGGGTGATCGCCCGGGACGTCTCACGGACCAGGAGCGCCGTGGCCAGCCGGGGCCGGGGCAGCTCCAGCTCGTCCACGGCCTGCCGCAGCTCGGCCTGCGCGCGCTCACAGTGCGAACGGGCGTCCGCGAGCGCCGTACCGGTGGCCAGCAGCGGGTTGTAGGCCCCCCGCTCACGATCCTCGGACAGGTCCTCCACGGCGTCCAGGAGGTGGGCCAGCCGCCCGAAGGCCCGCCCGGCGTGTACGAGCGGCTCGCGGTTGCCCGGCCGCCCCGTCAGCGCCGCCGTGTGCGCGAAGGCGGCGGCCACCGCGTCCTCGGTGGGCGCCGTGAGCGTGGCGAGCGTACGGCCGCCGGACCGCTCCAGTTCCACCTGGGCGAGGGCCGCGCCGGTCAGCGGGGCGGGGTCGAAGGACAGGGCGGCGGCCGTCGAGGCGCCCGCGCCGGACCAGCGTCCGGCCAGCCGCCCGGCGGTCGCGGCGACGAGCCGGCGCCGGTAGGGTCCGTCGCCGTCGGCGATGTGGTCGCGCAGCTTGGCCCCGGCCAGGATGAGGGAGACGGACGCGGCCAGCCGGGCCCCCTCCGACTCCACGACCCCGGCCGTCCTGAACCCCCGCAGAGCACACGGCCCGGCGGTACGCCGTCGCGCGGGCGCGTCCGTCTGCGCCTCGGCCAGCACCGACACCAGCAATGCGTCATAGTTGGTCGCCAGCCGCGCCGCCTGCCCGTGCTCGTCGCGCAGGGCCAGGCACAGACCGCACAGATGCCCCAGCCAGTCCTTGAACATCCCCCCGCACATGCCGTGCCGACACGGCCGGACAATCCCGAACATATGCCCCCTTATCCGGTACGGCGGAGCTCACCGTAGCACCCGTGATCTAGGACAGGGGAGGGTCTCAGTGCATGGTCCGCCAGGTCTGCTCCTCCACCAGTTCCCGGCTCCGCCACCCGGCGGGCGTCCTGGCCATCCGGTGGTGGTACCAGCCGCCGCCCTGGAGGATCCCGGCCGGCTTGGCCAGCTCCCGGCTGGGCGCCAGCGTGTCGGTGAACGAGGCCGAGACCTCCGCCGCGTCCCCGCGCACCGCGACCCGGGTGGCGCCGATCAGGTGGAGCCGGCCGGGCCAGTGCGGCAGCACGTCCGCGAGCCAGGCCTTGACCTCGGGAAACGGCCCCTTGATCCCCCCGGCGGAGGTGTAGTCGAGCACGGCGTCGGGCGTGAACACCTCGTCGAGCAGGTCCCAGGCGCCGCTGTCCAGCGCGTAGGCGTAGGTGGCCAGGCGGTCGCCGATGGCCCAGTGATCGTCCATGGGCCCAGACAACGCGACAGCGCGTACCCGAGCAAGACCCACGTTTCACGATTGTTATGCGGAACAACAAACTCCGCCCTCAGGACCCCTTCCCAAGAGGTCCCCGGCGGAATACGTTGCCGCAAACAACATTCAGGGAGGTCTGCCATGCGCAAGGGGATCCTGGGCGCCGCCGCGCTCATCCTGGGTCTGGCCGCCTGCGGGGGCGAGAGCGGCACGACCACCGGCACCACCGGCACCACCGCCACGACGGGAGGCGCCACCGCCAAGCCCGGCAAGGTCGGCGTCATCCTGCCCGACAGCAAGTCCTCGGCCCGCTGGGAGACGGCGGACCGCAAGTTCCTGGGAGAGGCCTTCACGGCCGCCGGGGTCGCCTTCGACATCCAGAACGCCCAGAACGACAAGTCCGCGTTCCAGACCATCGCCGACCAGATGATCACCAACGGCGCGACCGTGCTGATGATCGTGAACCTCGACAGCGGCACCGGCAAGACCGTCATCGACAAGGCCAAGGCGCAGGGCGTGCCCACGATCGACTACGACCGGCTCACGCTCGGCGGCAACGCCGCCTACTACGTCAGCTTCGACAACACCAAGGTCGGCACCCTGCAGGGCGAGGGCCTGAGCAAGTGCCTGGCCGAGAAGAAGGCCGACAAGCCCATCGTCGCCTACCTGAACGGCTCGCCCACCGACAACAACGCGACGCTGTTCAAGGCGGGCTACGACGGCGTCCTGAAGCCCAAGTTCGACGCCGGGGAGTACGTGAAGGGCCCCGAGGAGTCGGTGCCCGAGTGGGACAACACCAAGGCCGGCACGCTGTTCGAGCAGATGCTCACCAGCCAGCCGAAGATCGCCGGCGTGCTGGCCGCCAACGACGGGCTCGGCAACGCCGCCATCACCGTGCTGAAGAAGAACAACCTCAACGGGAAAGTCCCGGTGACCGGCCAGGACGCCACCGTCCAGGGCCTGCAGAACATCCTGGCCGGCGACCAGTGCATGACCGTCTACAAGGCCGTCAAGAAGGAGGCCGACGCCGCGGCCAAGCTCGCGGTAGCCCTGGCCAAAGGCGAGAAGCCGACGGCCAGCGGCACCGTCAAGGACTCCCAGACCGGCGCGGACGTCCCCGCCGAACTCCTCGACCCCCAGCCCATCACCTTCGACACCGTCAAGGACGTCGTGGCCGACGGCTACGTGACCAAGGACGAACTGTGCACCGGCGACTTCGCCGCCAAGTGCACAGAAGCCGGAATCAGCTAAGCCAACCCCCTCTAGATCCCGAAATTTCGGCTTAAGGTACGGCAAGCAGCCCACAAGGCGGCCTGCCGTACCCTCCTCCGAGGGAGCCCCATGACGACCCCACTTCTCGAAGTACGCGGCCTCGACAAGAGCTTCGGCCCCGTCCAAGTGCTCCACGACGTCGCCTTCTCCGCCTACGCCGGCGAGGTCACCGCCCTGGTCGGCGACAACGGCGCCGGCAAGTCGACGCTCGTGAAGTGCGTGGGCGGCATCCACCCCGTCGACGCCGGCCGGATCCTCTTCGACGGCGACGACGTCCAGGTGAGCACCCCGCGCGACGCCGGAGCGCTCGGCATCGAGATCGTCTACCAGGACCTCGCGCTCTGCGACAACCTCGACATCGTCCAGAACATGTTCCTCGGCCGCGAACGCCGCAGCGGCCTGGTCCTGGACGAGGCGACGATGGAGGAGATGGCCGAGCGCACGCTGTCCGGCCTGTCGGTACGCACGGTCAAATCCATCCGGCAGCAGGTCGCCAGCCTGTCCGGCGGCCAGCGGCAGACCGTCGCCATCGCCAAGGCGGTGCTCTGGAACTCCCGGGTGGTCATCCTCGACGAGCCCACCGCGGCGCTCGGCGTCGCCCAGACCGCCCAGGTGCTGGAACTGGTGCGCAGGCTGGCCGACCAGGGCCTGGCCGTGGTGCTCATCTCGCACAACATGAACGACGTGTTCGCCGTCTCCGACCGGATCGCGGCGCTCTACCTCGGCAGGATGGCGGCCCAGGTCCGCACCGCCGACGTGACGCACGCGCAGGTCGTCGAACTGATCACCTCCGGTCGCAGCGGAGAACTGGGGATCGCGCCATGAGCAAGCTCGTGCAGGACAAAGAGGCCATCATCGCGGCGGTGCAGGCGCCGTCGATCGGGCACAGCGCCCGCGCCTACGGGGAGCGGGTCCGCGGCGGCGACATGGGCGCGCTGCCCGCCGTCATCGGCCTGGTCGTGCTCTGCACGGTCTTCGCGATCGCCCGGCCCTCGTTCCTGACCGCCATCAACTTCGCCAACCTGTTCACCCAGGGCGCCGCGGTGACCGTCATCGCCATGGGCCTGGTCTTCGTCCTGCTGCTGGGTGAGATCGACCTGTCGGCCGGCTTCGCCAGCGGCGTCTGCGCGGCGGTGCTCGCCGTGACGCTCACCGACCTCGGGCAACCCTGGTACGTGGCGGTGATCGCGGCCATCCTCACCGGCTCGGCGATCGGGGTGGTCCTGGGCTCGCTGGTGGCCAAGGTCGGCATCCCGTCCTTCGTGGTCACGCTGGCGGCGTTCCTCGCCTTCCAGGGCGTGGTGCTGATCATGCTGGACGAGGGCACCAACATCTCCATCGCCGACCCGGTCATCGTCGCCATCGCGACCAAGAACATGACGCCCGCGCTCGGCTGGGCGCTCTACGCGGCCGGCGTGGTGATCTACGCGGCGATCCAGCTCACCCGGGCCCGCCGGCGGGCCGCGCGCGGGCTGGTGGCCGACCCGTTCTCGCTGATCGCCGCGCGGGTCGGCAGCCTGGCGGTCCTCGCCGGTCTCGCCGTCTACGTCCTGAACCTGGAGCGCAGCCGCAACCCGCTGACGATCTCGCTCACCGGCGTGCCCATCGTCGTGCCGGTCATCCTGGCGCTGCTGGTCCTGTGGACGTTCGTGCTGCGCCGTATGCCCTTCGGGCGGCATGTCTACGCGGTCGGCGGGAACGCGGAGGCGGCCCGCAGGGCCGGCATCAACGTCGACCGCATCAAGGTCGGCGCGTTCGTGATCTGCTCGTCGATGGCCGCGGTCGGCGGGATCATCGCCGCCTCCCGCGCCAACTCCGTCGACCCGAACACCGGAGGCAGCACGGTCCTGCTGTATGCCGTCGGAGCTGCGGTGATCGGCGGGACGAGCCTGTTCGGCGGCAAGGGCAGGGTCCTCGACGCCGTGCTGGGCGGCGCCGTGGTGGCCGTCATCGAAAACGGCATGGGCCTGATGCAGTACGGTTCCAGCGTGAAATACCTGGTCACCGGATCTGTCCTCTTGCTGGCCGCGGGCGTCGACGCGCTGGCGCGCAGGCGGGCGGCCGCAGCGGGTCTGAGGTGATGCGGGCGGGGCCATCCCAGGAGGACATCAGGCGGCACAACCTCGGCACGCTGCTGCGCCATGTCCATCTGGGCGGGCCGATCTCGCGTGCCGAGCTGACCTCGCGCATGGGCCTGAACCGCAGCACCATCATGGCGCTCACCTCCGACCTGACCGCGGCGGGCCTGGTGCGCGAGGAACTGCCGCGCGAGACGGGCCGTGCGGGCCGGCCGTCGCTGGTGGTGCGTCCCGAGTCGGCGCGCGTCTACGTCTTCGCCTTCGACGTGGGTCCCGACCGGCTGGCCGTCGCGCGCGTCGGGCTGGGCGGGGTGATACTCGACCGCCGGGAGTCGGTACGGCGGCGCGGCCCGTTCGACCTGACGGAGCTGACCGGGGACCTGGCCGCGGCGGCCCGGCAGATGCGGCGCAAGGCCCGCCACGACGCCGTCTGCGTCGGGGCGGGCGCCGCCGGGTCCGGCGGCGGGGGCAGAATCGACCGTGTGATAATGTTGGGGCCGAACCAG
>NZ_JBHYJD010000044.1:7068-90949 GCF_042740555.1 Nonomuraea sp. NPDC059007
GCGGGTGCTGCCGGGGCCCGGGGCGGGGGCGCCCGGTTTGTGGGGGCCATCGCCCCCCCCCCCCGCGTGGGGGGGGGGGGGGGCCGCCGCCGTGTCCGGCGGCGTGCGCAGAAGCGACGGTGTGATCAGGTTCGGCCCGAACCTGCACGCCGACGAGGCGCCCTTCGGCGAGGCACTGGGCAGGAGGCTCGCCTTCGGGCTGCCGGTGAGCGTGGGCAACGACGCGAACCTGGCCGCGCTCGCCGAGCACAGCCGCGGCGTGGGCGTGGGCGTGCGCGACCTGGTCTACCTGCACGGCGACGTCGGCGTGGGCGGCGGCATCATCGCCGGCGGCCACCTGCTCGGCGGCCACGACGGCTACGGCGGTGAGATCGGTCACATGGTGATCAACCCGGGCGGCGGGCAGTGCGCCTGCGGCTCTCGCGGCTGCCTGGAGGCGGAGGTGGGGGAGCGTGCCCTGCTGGAGGCCGCGGGCAGGAGCCCGGAGGAGGGCCACCAGGGCCGCGACGCGGTACGCAACGTGGTCGACGCCGCCGACCGGGGGGACATCGTCGCCCAGGAGGCGCTGCGCCAGGTCGGCGACTGGCTGGGGCTGGGCGTGGCGAACCTGGTCAACCTGTTCAACCCGGAGATGGTGATCTTCGGCGGCATGCTGCGCGAGGTCTACCTCGGCTCCGCCGCCCAGGTGCGCAGCCGGCTGGCGGTCAGCGCCCTGGCCCCCCAGCGGGAGAAGCTGCGCCTGCGCACCTCCGCGCTGGCCGACGACGCGACCCTCGTGGGCGCCGCGGAACTGGCCTTCGCCCACGTGCTGGCCGACCCGCTGGAAGTCCTGGCCCGCGCGGGCGGCTGAGCGCATCCAAAGTTGCCAGGACCCCGGGCGGATCGTCCCGTTGGCCGAGGGCAAGACCGGACGCACGGCCGATCACAAGCCATGATCCCGTTCCTAGTGTCGGATGCACCAGCGTCAGACACGGAGAAGAGTTCATGCGCCACGTCTTGTTCACCGCCGTCACCGCGGCCGTCATGTCCGTCGCGCTGCCCGCCGGGGCCGCCACGACCGCCCGCCCCGCGTACGGCAGAGCCGACCTGCAACGCGACGTCAACGCCATCAAGGACGTGGGCACGATCGGCGTCCAGGCGAGAGTCACCGGCCGAGGCGGGGACCTGGTGGCCACGGCGGGCACGGCCGTCCTCGGCACGCGCCGCCCGGTCCCCGCCAACGGCTACAGCCGGATCGCCAGCACCACCAAGACGTTCGTGGCCACCGTGGCGCTGCAACTGGTCGCCGAGGGCAGGATGTCGCTCGACGACACCGTGGAGAAGCTCCTGCCCGGCGTCGTCCAGGGCAACGGCAACGACGGAAACGCGATCACGCTCCGCATGCTGCTCCAGCACACCAGCGGCCTGTACGACGCCTACCCGGGCCACGCCTCGATCGAGGAGATCCTGGAGCACCGCTACGAGCGCTTCACCGAGGCGGAGATCGTGGCGAAGGCGGTCAAGCACGAGCCGGAGTTCCGGCCGGGCGCCGAGTGGCGCTACAACAACACGGGCTACCTGCTCATCAGCCTGATCATCGAGAAGGCGACGGGCCGGCCGTGGCACAAGGAGGTGGCGGCCCGGGTGAGCGGGCCGCTGGGGCTGAGCCGTACCGTGTGGTCGGGCGCGTCGAACGAGGTGCCCAAACCGCACGCCAGGGGCTACCTCATCATGCCGCCGGCCAAGCCCGTGGACCTCACCTCGAAGTTCGACGGCGACGCGGCGGGCGGGCTGATCTCGACCACCGCCGACACCGGCCGGTTCTTGCGCGCGCTGCTGGGCGGCAGGCTGCTGCCGGCCGAGCAACTCGCGCAGATGAAGAAGACCGTGCGCGCGCCCGCCCACGAGGCCGTGTGGCCGGGCGCGCGCTACGGGCTCGGGCTCAGCTCGCGCCCGCTGTCCTGCGGCGGCGTCTACTGGCACCACGGCGGCGACGACTACGGCTACAAGACGCGCACCGGCGTGAGTGCCGACGGCCGGCGCAGCGTGGTGGTCTTCATGTCCACGCAGATCGGCGACGAGCGGTCGCTGAAGCAGGAGAAGGCGTCGGGCGACCTGATCGACCGCGCGCTGTGCGCGTCCTGACGTTCTAGGCGACCCGTGAGGCGGGGGCGGTCCAGGTGTTGCAGGCCGACGGGGCGGCGGCGGTGAAGCCCTTGGCGAGCCAGTAGCGCTGGTTCCTGCCCTTGCCGTGGTCCTTGATCTTCGTGGTCTCGTCGCCCGAGCTCTTGACGATGTCCAGCAGGTAGTCCCAGTCGTCCTCGGTACGGTCCAGCGACTCCCACACGCTGCCCATGAAGACCCCGGCCAGGCACTCTGCCTGGAGCTCGAACCGGCGCGTCTGCTCCAGTTCCTCCTTCTTGCTCCGGTACGGCTCGTAGAGGTAGGCGTGGTGCAGGCCGGCGATGTTCTGCAGGTGGTGCCCGTACTCGTGCGCGACCACGTCCATGAGGAACAGATCGGAGGGGTCCTCCAGCATCTTGTCGTCAAGGCTGATGGCGAAGCGCCGCGTCTTGACGCAGTAGCTGCCCGCCTGGTCGGCCCACTTCTCGCCGCAGAAGCGGGTGCCCTTCCTGGTGACGAACGTCAGCGACGGCTGCCCGAACGCCAGCCCCGCGCCGGTGAAATGCGCGCGCCACGCCTTGTTGAGGCAGGTGTGGACGGTGCGCACGTAGGCCTTGGCCTGCGCGACGCTCCCCGCCGCGACCGGCTTCTCCACGCAGGCGCCCGGCGCGAGCGCACCGGTCCGGTACATCTTGTTCTGGGTGAGGACGGCACTCTTGATCGGGTACGCGGACGCGGCCGCGGTGCCCGTCGAACCGGCCAGGGCCACCCCGGCCAGGAGGACTGACACCACGGCATAAAGGGGGAACCTCATGGAGAAAGTGTGATACGTCCTGCTTAACAATCAATTGCCATTCAGAGAACGCGTGACTTTCCCGCCTTCCACGTGTTGCAGTACTGCGCCGAACGGCCGCCGTACCCGCGGTTCTGCCAATAGGCGAGATTGACCGGCCGCCCGTGGGTCTTGCTCTCCCCGGCCCTGCTGACCGACTCCATCCACTGGTCCCAGGTGATGCCCGGATCGATGGATTCGAGGGTGGAGCTGTAGAAGGCGCCGGCGAAGCACTCGGCCTGCATCTCCAGGCGGTGGCTGAGGATCGTGCGCGCGCCGCCCGACGCGCGCCAGTACATGGCGTTCTGCGCGGTCAGGATGCCGGTGAGGTGCTGGACGTGGTGTCCCCACTCGTGGGCGACCGAGTGCGCGATGTTCATCTTGAACGGGTCGGTCAGGTCACGCTTCATGATCCGGATGGCGACCGTGCGCTGCTGCGGGCAGTACTGCGCGCCGTTGCTGGTGATCTTCCCGCAGACAGACCGGCTGCCCGTCGTCACCTGGATCTTCGGCGGCGTGTACCGCAGCCCCGCGGCCTTGAACCTGGCCGTCCAGAAGCGGTCGGCGCACCGGGCCATCCCGGTGTGGAAGGCTCGGAGCGAGGCGGCGCTTCCCCGGCGGATCTCCGGAATGGCGCACGAGAGCGCCGACGTGGTGCCGGAGCGATAGATCTTGTTCTGGGTCAGTACGGCGGGCGGCACGGCGGCCGCCGGTTCTGCCGAGGCGCTGGCCGTACCGGAAATGGTCAGACCCGCGATCATGCACACAGATGCCGCAATAAGGGGAAGTCGCACGATCGCGGATCCTAGACCAGTTCGGGGCGCTCCGGTTAGGAGACCCGGGATTTCGGCGCCGCCCAGGTGTTGCACGCGCTGGGGGACTCGGCGTCGAAGCCGCGCTTGAGCCACCAGGCGATGTTCTTGGCCTTGCCGTGGGAACGGAAGTCGTAGCCGTTCTCGGCGACCTTCACGATGTAGCGGAAGTCGAACTCGCGCCGGCCCAGCGAGTGCCAGACCGAGCCGATGAACGCGCCCGACAGGCACTCGGCCTGCAGCTCGACGCGGCGGCTCTCGTCGTACACGCGGGCCTTGCTCTTGCCCTTGAGGTTGTCGACGATCCTCAGCATGCCGGTGAGCTGCTGGATGTGGTGACCGTACTCGTGGGCCAGCACCTCCATCAGGAACAGCTCGAACGGCTCGGCCAGGATCGCCTCGTCGAGCAGGAAGGTGATCTTCTTGTTCTTCGGGCAGTAGATGGCCTGGGCGCCCGCCGGGAACTTGCCGCACGAGGTCCGCGCGCCCGGCTTGGCGATGACCTCGAAGCCCGGCTTGGCGAAGGGGATGTTCTTCTTGGCCAGTTGCCTGCTCCAGGACTCGTTCAGGCAGTCCATGAGGAACTCGAGGTAGACGCGGGCGTCGTCCAGGTCCCCGCTCTGGACGGGCTGCTCGTCACATTCCTTGAGCTCCAGCGCACCTGTCTTGTAGACCGGGTTCTTGGTCAGCACCGGTGAGTAGGAGGGGGGAGCGGCGTGGGCCACACCGGTGAACAGCACGCTCGCCAGGGCGCCGGAAATGAGCGCCAAAATGGGGGTACGCATGAGAAGGCACCTTATTTGGCGCATATGCCGTTGGTAAAGCACATTGCGGCCCGTGCCGCGAGGGGCACGGGCCGCAATGTCATGATATTTCGGGCCTAGCAGGCTAGGCGACGTAGCGGGCGGAGACCTTCCACGTGTTGCACGAGCCCACCTGGCCGGAGTTGAAGCCCCGGTTCATCCAGGCGGCCTGCGAGGAGCCCTTTCCGTGGTCGTTCTGGGCCCAGGCCTTGTGGCCGTTCTTGCGGAACCACTCGACCGTGTGGTCCCACTCGTCCGGGTTGACGGGCAGGGTGTCGGCCACGGTGTTCATGAAGACCGCGGAGAAGCACTCGGCCTGAAGCTCCGAGCGGCGCGACAGCTGCAGCTGCATCGACTTGCCCGAGCTGTTGCGGGCCGCCCAGTAGTAGTTCCAGATGCCGGAGATCTGCTGGACGTGGTGACCGTACTCGTGCGCCATCAGGCGGGTGATGCCCAGGGCGTACGGGTTACGGAGCTGCGTCTTGGTGATCAGCATGTACATCGTGCGGTCGCCCGAGCAGTAGAGGCCGTCGGCCCCCGAGCTCCACGGGCCGCAGGCGGTGCGGACCTTCTTGGTGATGATCCGCAGGCGCGGCTTGCTGAACGACAGGCCCGCCTTGCGGAACTGGCTGCTCCAGGAGGCGTTCAGGCAGTTGGTGACGCGCTGCAGGAAGCGCTTGTAGGCGGCGGTGCTGCCACGGGGCAGGCTGCCGGGGGAACAGTTGGAGTCGGCGAGCCGACCGGTCCGGTAGAGCGGGTTCGCCGTCGCGGCTGCTTTGCCACGGGGCGGCGCTGCCTGCTGCAGCTGCGCCCCCTGGTTGGCGGGCTTCGCTTCGGCGGTCGCCGTACCCACGCCCGCCAGAGCAAGCACCAGCCCAGCGGCCACGAGTGACGAGAGTTTCCTCATGGGGAGAGTGTTCATAGTGAGGGAAAGACTAGGTCAAGATCGGACAAATGTGGGCTGATTTGACTCGATGCAGTCAGCGCCGGGGGCACGAACTAGACTCGTGCGCAGTGGCGAGCACGAGCAGGAGGGGCTGATTCCGTGAGCGGGCTGCTGAGCTCAATCAAGGGACCGGAGGACGTCAGAAGGCTCGGGGCGGCGCAGTTGCCGAGGCTCGCGGGGGAGATCCGCGACCAGCTCGTCGACTCGTGCGCGCGCTTCGGCGGACACCTGGGTCCCAACCTTGGTGTCGTGGAACTCACGATCGCTTTGCACCGGGTCTTCGACTCCCCGCGCGACCCGATCATCTGGGACACCGGCCACCAGGCGTATGTCCACAAACTGCTCACCGGCCGCCTCGCGGGCTTCGAGGCGCTCAAGCAGGAGGGCGGCCTGTCCGGCTACCCGAGCCAGGCCGAGTCCGAGCACGACTTCGTCGAGAACTCCCACGCCTCCACCGCGCTGTCCTACGCCGACGGCCTCGGCAAGGCGTTCAAGCTGCGCGGCGAACGCGATCGCAGGGTCGTGGCGATCATCGGCGACGGCGCCCTGACCGGCGGCATGGCCTGGGAGGCGCTCAACAACATCGCCGCGATCAAGGACCTCCCGGTCGTCATCGTGGTCAACGACAACGGCCGCTCCTACTCGCCGACCATCGGCGGGCTCGCCTCCCACCTGTCCTCGCTGCGCGTCAACCGCCGCTACGAGGACATGCTGGAGTTCGTCAAGGACAAGATCGGGAACGTTCCCGTCCTCTACGACGCCCTGCACGGCATCAAGAAGGGCGTCAAGGACGTCATCGCCCCGCAGGTGATGTTCGAGGACCTCGGCCTGAAGTACCTGGGCCCCATCGACGGCCACGACGAGCAGGCCATGGAGGCCGCGCTGCGCAAGGCGCGCGACTTCGGCGGCCCGGTCATCGTCCACGCCCTGACCCAGAAGGGCCGCGGCTACTCCCCGGCGGAGAACCACGACGAGGACCAGATGCACGGCCCCGGCGCCTTCGACAAGTCGACCGGCCTGGAGAAGCCCAAGCCCCGTATCTGGACCGACGTGTTCAGCGAGGAGATGGTCAAGCTCGGCCGCGAGCGCTCCGACATCGTCGGCATCACCGCCGCCATGCTCCACCCGGTGGGCCTGGCCGCCTTCGCCGAGGCGTACCCCGAGCGCATCTACGACGTCGGCATCGCCGAGCAGCACGCCCTGACCAGCGCCGCCGGACTGGCGCTCGGCGGGATGCACCCGGTGTTCGCCGTGTACGCCACCTTCCTCAACCGCGGCTTCGACCAGTTGCTGATGGACGTCGCCCTGCACAAGCTGCCGGTCACCCTGGTGCTCGACCGCGCGGGCGTCACCGGCGACGACGGGGCCAGCCACAACGGCATGTGGGACCTGTCCATCATGCAGGTCGTCCCCGGCCTGCGGATCGCGGTGCCGCGCGACGGCGAGCGCATCGTCGAACTGCTGCGCGAGGCCGTCGCCACCACGGACGGCCCGACCGTGCTGCGCTACCCGAAGGGCGCGCTCGCCGAGACGATCGACCCGGTCGGCAGGCTGGGCGAGATGGACCTCCTGCGGGTGGCCGACTCGGACGAGCCGGACGTGCTGCTGGTCGGCGTGGGCCCGATGGCGCACATCTGCATGGACGCGGCCAAGCTGCTCGACGCCCAGGGCATCACCGCCACGGTCGTCGACCCGCGCTGGGTCAAGCCGCTCGACGAGGCCCTGGTGGTGGCGGCGGGAGCCCACAAGCTGGTGGCCGTGGTCGAGGACAACGGCAAGGTCGGCGGCGTGGGCGACGCGGTCTCGCGGCTGCTGCGCGAGGCCGACGTGGACGTGCCCGTCCGCTCCTACGGCATCCCGCAGCGCTTCCTCGACCACGCCAAGCGCGCCAAGATCCTCGGCCAGATCGGGCTGACCGGACAAGACCTGGCCCGCGAGATCACCGAGGCGATCGCCAAGCGCGGCGCCCCCATCGAAAGCCCGACCACCAGCAACTGACGCCGGGCGCCACCGCTGACCCAAGCGCCGCCGTGCCACCCCGCACGGCGGCGCTCGGGGCATCCCACGGTTTCGCAGGGCCACCCGCACGGCGGCGTCCACCCCCCCTCCCTCCCGGTCCCCGGGCGCCTGCTGAGGTGTATGTGTTGTCCGGAAAGTCCCTGGTCGGCGGGGGATCGGCGCTGTTCGTGATGGGCGGGCGAAGGCATGACAGCGGGGTAAACGGGCACTGACTGATCGTGGATATCTTTCGCACCAAGAGCGTCGAGCAGTCGATCCAGGACACGGAGGCGCCGGAGCACCGGCTGAGAAAGCGCCTGACCGCCACCGACCTCACGGTCTTCGGCATCGGCGTGATCGTCGGCACCGGCATCTTCGTGCTCACGGGCCAGGTGGCCAAGCAGACCGCGGGACCCGCGGTGGCCCTGTCCTTCATCGTGGCCGCCGTCGTGTGCGGGCTGGCCGCGCTCTGCTACGCCGAGTTCGCCTCCACGCTGCCCGTGGCGGGTTCGGCGTACACGTTCTCCTTCGCCACGCTGGGCGAGTTCCCCGCCTGGGTGATCGGCTGGGACCTGATGCTGGAGATGGCGCTGGCCGCGGCCGTGGTGGCGGTCGGCTGGTCGGGGTACTTCGCCTCGCTGCTGCAGTCGATCGGGCTCACCCTGCCGGGCTGGATGGCGGGCGACAGCCCGGTGGTCAACGTGCCGGCGATGGTGATCGTGCTGATCCTGACCGCGATCCTGGTGGCCGGCATCAAGCTGTCCTCGCGGGTCAACCTGATCATCGTGATCATCAAGGTGGCGGTGATCCTGCTGGTCATCGTGGCGGGGCTGTTCTTCGTCAACGCGGCCAACTACACGCCGTTCATCCCCGACCCGATCTCCACACCGGCCGTCGAGGGACTGAAGGCGCCGCTCATCCAGGTGCTGTTCGGCATCACGCCGGTGGCCTTCGGCGTGATCGGCATCTTCTCGGCGGCCGCGATCGTGTTCTTCGCGTTCATCGGCTTCGACATCGTGGCGACCGCCGCGGAGGAGACCATCCAGCCGCAGCGCGACCTGCCGCGCGGCATCATCGGCTCGCTGGTCGTCTGCACGGTGCTGTACGTGGCGGTCTCGCTGGTCGTGGTCGGCATGCAGCCCTACAGCGAGCTCAGCACGCGGGCGCCGCTCGCCGACGCGTTCACCGCCGTGGGCCAGAACTGGGCAGCCGCGCTGATCAGCATCGGCGCCATCGCCGGTCTCACCACCGTGGTGATGATTCTCATGCTGGGGCAGAGCCGGGTGCTGTTCGCGATGTGCCGTGACGGCCTGCTGCCGCGCGGCCTGGCGAAGGTCCATCCGAAGTACGGCACGCCCGCCCGCCTCACGGTCATCATCGGCGTGGTGACGGCGCTGCTGGCCGGGTTCATCTCCCTCGGCGCGCTGGCCGAACTGGTGAACATCGGCACGCTCTTCGCGTTCGTCGTCGTCTCGATCGGCGTGATCATCCTGCGCCGGACCCGCCCGGACCTGCACCGCGCCTTCCGCACGCCGCTGGTCCCGTTGCTGCCGATCCTGTCGGTGCTGGCCTGCCTCTACCTGATGCTCAACCTGCCGGTGGAGACGTGGCTGCGCTTCCTGATCTGGATGGTGATCGGCGCCGCCCTCTATTTCCTGTACGGCTACCGCCACAGCCGCGCCCAGCGCCTGCCCACGGGGATCAAGCCCCACTGACCGGCCCGGGGCCGTGCTCGCGTGGCACGGCCCCGCCTCACTCACCAGGTGTAGACGGCCCGCCCCGCGGCCTTCATCAGGCAGCCGTTGCCGAACGTGCGGGTGAAGGCGACCTTCTTGCCCCGCCACGTGCCCGCGACCCTGACCTCGTGCGGCATGTACTCCTTGGTGCAGATGGCCCGGTCGTTCTTGAGCCTGGCCGGGTTGCCCTTGACCGAGCGCAGCAGCCGGCAGGCCGCCCGCGGCGACGGATGGTTCCCGCCGTCCCGGTCGCAGGTCAGCCGGACGGCCTTGGTGGTGTCCCCCGTGGTGACGCTGATCTTCAACGTCGCGCGGGGCCGTTGCGAGGCGGCCGCCGGGGCGGCGTTCCCCAGCATCACGGCACCGGCCAGCACGACGAGCGCGAGCGTCTTCACATGTGTTCCCTTCCTCGGACGGGCAAGGTCACACACGCTACTTCTTCCCGGGGTGGAAGGGCCCCGTGACATGGGGCCCTTCCCTCGCTCACGGCACGGAGGCGACGCCGGGCTCCAGGAAACGGGGCTGGGAGACGCCCGCCCTGTCCAGGTACGGCGTGACGCCACCCAGATGGAACGGCCAGCCCGCGCCCAGGATCATGCACAGGTCGATGTCCTGGGCGGCGGCCACCACGCCCTCCTCCAGCATGAGCCGGATCTCCTCCGACAGGGCCGACAGGACGCGCTGCCGTACCTCCTGGGCGGTGGAGGGACGGGTGCCGCCCGCGAACAGCGCCACGGCCTCGGGGTCGAGCGAGAAGTCGGGCGCGTAGACGCCCGGCTTGCCCGAGGCGACGAGCTTGGCCATGTTGGCGCTGACGCCGAACCGCTCGGGGAAGGCGGCGTGCAGCGTCTCCGACACGTGGTGGCCGACGGCGGGACCGACGAGCTGCAGCAGCGCGAACGGCGACATTGGCAGGCCCAGGTCGTCCAGGGAGTGCTCGGCGACCTCCAGCGGCGTCCCCTCGTCCACGGCGGCGATGACCTCGCCCATGAAGCGGGTCAGCAGCCGGTTGACCACGAACGCGGGCGCGTCCTTGACCAGCACCGACGACTTGCGCAGCGACTTGCCGACCGCGAAGGCGGTGGCCAGCGTCGCGTCCGAGGTGCCGGCGCCGCGGATGATCTCCAGGAGTGGCATGACCGCGACCGGGTTGAAGAAGTGGAAGCCGACCAGCCGCTCGGGGTGCAGCAGCTCGGCGCCCATCTCGCTCAGCGACAGCGAGGAGGTGTTGGTGGCCAGCACGCACTCGGCGGAGACGTGCGCCTCGACCTCGGCGAACACCTTCTTCTTGACCGCCATGTCCTCGAAGACGGCCTCGATGACGAAGTCGGCGTCGGCGAAGGCGTCCTTGGTGAGGGAGCCGGTGACCAGGGCCTTGAGGCGGTTGGCCTGGTCGCCGGAGATCCGGCCCTTCGCCAGGAGCTTGCCGACCTCGGCGTGGACGTAGCCGACGCCCTTGTCGAGCCTGGCCTGGTCGAGGTCGGTCAGCACGACCGGCACCTCCAGGCGGCGGGCGAACAGCAGCGCCATCTGCGAGGCCATCAGACCGGCGCCGACGACGCCGACCTTGGTGACCTTGCGGGCCAGCGACGTGTCCGGCGCGCCCGCGGGCTTCTTGGCGCGGCGCTGGACGAGGTCGAAGGCGTAGAGGCCGGCCCGCAGCTCGTCGCCCATGAGGAGGTCGGCCAGGGCCTCGTCCTCGGCGGCGAAGCCCTCGTCGCGGGTGGCGGTGCGGGCCAGGGCGACGAGGTCGAGGGCCCGGTAGGGGGCGGGGGAGGCGCCGCGCAGCTTCATGTCGACGAGGAAGCGGGCGTCGTTGACGGCCTTCTCCCAGTCGGCATCCGGATATGTCGCGCGTTCGATGGAAATTTCGCCCTTGAGGACCTTGGATGCCCAGCGGAGCGACTCCTCCAGGAAGTCGGCCGGCTCGAACATCGCGTCGCCCACCCCGAGCTCGAACGCGTCGCGGCCCTTGAGCATGCGGTTCTGCGACAGCGGGTTCTCGATGATGAGCTTGAGCGCCGCGGCCGGGCCGATCAGGCGGGGCAGCAGCTGCGTGCCGCCCCAGCCGGGCACCAGGCCGAGGAAACACTCCGGCAGGGCCAGCGCGGGCACCCCGGAGGAAAGGGTCCGGTACGTGCAATGGAGCGCGATCTCCAGGCCGCCGCCCATGGCCGCGCCGTTCACGAACGCGAACGACGGCACCGGCAGCTCGCCCAGCCGCCGGAACACCTCGTGCCCCAGCCGGCCGATCTCCAGAGCCTCCTCGCGCGCGCCGACCAGCGCCGCGCCCTTGAGGTCCGCGCCGACCCCGAAGATGAACGGCTTGCCGGTCACCCCCACCGCGGCCAGATCGGTACGCGCCGCGATCCCGTCCAGCGCCGCGCCGAGCGAGGTCAGCCCGCCGGGCCCGAACGTGTTCGGCTTGGTGTGGTCGAACCCGTTGTCCAGGGTGACCAGCGCCATGGTCCCGGCGCCGCCGGGCAGCTCGACGTCGCGTACCAGCGCCTTGGTGACGACCTCGTCCTTGAACAGCTCCGTCACGTTCACGCTCATGCGAGGTTCTCCCAGATCACGGTGCCGCCCATGCCCATGCCGACGCACATGGTGGTGATGCCGTAGCGGACGTCGGGCCGCTCGGCGAACTGGCGGGCGAGCTGCGTCATCAGCCGCACGCCCGAGGAGGCCAGCGGGTGGCCGAAGGCGATGGCGCCGCCGTAGGGGTTGACCTTGTCCTCGTCGATCCCGAAGTGGTCGAGGAAGGCCAGCACCTGCACGGCGAAGGCCTCGTTGATCTCGAACAGCCCGATGTCGGAGACGTTCAGACCGGCCAGGCGCAGGGCGCGCTCGGTCGACGGGATCGGGCCCACGCCCATCACCTCGGGGTCCACGCCCGCGAAGGCGTAGGAGACCAGGCGCATCTTCGCGTCCAGGCCGAGCTCCTCGGCGACGTCCGCGGCGGCCACGACGCAACCGGTGGCGCCGTCGTTGATGCCCGAGGAGTTGCCCGCCGTGACCCGGCCGTGCGAGCGGAAGGGCGTCTTCAGCGCCGCGAGCGCCTCGACGGTCGTGCCGGGCCGCGGAGCCTCATCCTGTACGGCCAGCCCCCAGCCCTTCTCCGCCGTCCGGATCGCGGTCGGCACCAGGTCCGGCTGGATCTTGCCGTCGGCGTAGGCCTTGGCGGCCTTCTCCTGCGACAGCGCCGCGTAGGCGTCGGCACGCTCCTTGGAGATCTCCGGGTAGCGATCGTGGAGGTTCTCGGCGGTCATGCCCATGACCAGGGCGCTGCCGTCCACGAGCTTCTCCGACAGGAAGCGGGGGTTGGGGTCGACGCCCTCGCCCATCGGGTGGCGGCCCATGTGCTCGACGCCGCCGGCGATGGCCACGTCGTAGGCGCCGAACGCGATGCCGCCCGCGACCGAGGTCACCGCGGTCATCGCGCCCGCGCACATGCGGTCGATGGCGTAGCCCGGCACGCTCTTGGGCAGCCCGGCCAGCACGGCGGCGGAACGCCCGATGGTCAGGCCCTGGTCGCCGATCTGGGTGGTGGCCGCGATCGCGACCTCGTCCACCCGCTCGGGCGGGAGATTGGGGTTACGGCGGATCAGCTCGCGGATGACGCGGACGACCATGTCGTCCGCGCGGGTCTCCGCGTACAGTCCCTTCGGCCCTGACCTGCCGAAAGGCGTGCGCACGCCGTCGACGAACACGACGTCACGAGAGGAAGGCACGGATTCGCTCCTCGTTGCTGGACAGCTTCCGTGCCTATGCTACTCGCCAGTAACTACTCCGCAGACGAGGGCGGTGAGCAGGAGCGCGCCTACCGTGAGGGCGGCGGGCTCCCACAGATGCGCCCGGCCGCCGAGCAGGGCGATCACGGCCAGTATGGTGACGGTCCAGGTGATCGCGGGGCGCCTTGCGGTCCTGATCGTTGCTTTCATCCGGTACGGCTTCGCCCTTTCCGTTGCCGATGCCGTTGCTGTCGGCGTCGGCGTCGTGAAGGGCAGGGTTGGGGCGTCGGGTGTGGTGGGGCCGCCGGGATGTGGGGTCTGGGTGCGGGGCTGGTTCGGTTCGGCGGGGTGTCTGGCGTTGTCCGGGTCCCAGGGGTCGCCCGGGGAGTGGCCGGAGCGGGCTATGCCGGCCAGGGTGGACAGGGCGCCTCTGGCCCACCAGGTGGCGAAGAAGACGGCGGCCACGTAACCCGCCAGCGTGAGGAGTTCGACGGCGCGGGTCAGGGTGTCGGCCGTGCCGTACAGGCCGGACTCGCGGAACAGGCGCGGCACCGTGTAGCCGAGCAGCAGCGTCACGGCCCAGCACGCGGCCACCCCGAGACGGCTCAGCGCGCGGGTGAGCGGGGCGGCGGTGACGGCGTAGAGCTCCAGCTCGCGCCGCCGTACCCGGCGCATGCGCACGCCCCACACCGCCTGTGTCGCCGCGAGCGCGGGCACGGAGGCCAGGGAGAGCAGGAGCGCCGCTATGGCGTACGGCAGTGTCTCCTCCCTGGTCGCGGCCCGTTCGGCGAGCATCTGGACGGAGGCGGGCAGCGCGATCGAACCGGAGAGCGCGATGAGCGCGAGCCGGCGCGCGGCCCGGGCGTGCGTCCGCAGCCCGGTCACCACCCGTGCGCCGGGGAGGGGGGAAATCTCGGTCGAAAGCATGACGTCATGATGGCGTCACCGAGCGTGTTCGTGCCGGTGAATGGGCTACTCGGATGGAGCCCTAGATCCTTCGTAGACGATCAGGTCGAGGAGGCCGGGGAAGCGGTCGTCGAGGTCCGCGCGGCGGAGCCGGATGAAGAGCTTGCGGCCCTCGGGGCGCTGGCAGATGACGCCGCTCTCGCGCAGCACCCGCCAGTGGGCGGTCAGGGTGGACTTGGGCACATCCGGCAGGATCGAGCCGCAGAACTCTTCCTCTTTCGAGGCGGCCAGTTTCCGCACGATCGCGGCGCGGACCGGGTGCCCGATGGCGGCCATCACATCCACCAGGTCGATCTGGTCGCGTGTCGGATGCAACATACGGCCCATTGTACGCATCTCCCGAACAGTGATTTGACAGGCACGATACGTCCGTACGAGGATTCCGAACTGACAAACGATGTCCGGCGGGGAGCCCGGGTCGTGAAACCGGGGTGGGGGTTGTGGTGTTCGGGTGGGGGAGTCGGCTGAGGAGGGTCGGATGTACGACGTGGTGATCGTGGGCGGCGGGCCGGTCGGGATGTTGCTGGCCGGGGAGCTGGGGTTGCAGGGGGTGCGGGCGCTGGTGCTGGAGCGGCTGGCCGTACCGACGGGGGAGTCCAAGGCGGGGACGCTGCACGCGCGGACGGCGCAGAGCCTCGACCGGCGCGGACTGCTGGAGGCGGTGGGCAGGGCGAGCTACGGGAGTCTGCGCTTTCACTTCTCCGGGATGTTCGGGCTCGATCTCGGGGCGGTGGCCGGGGACGGGCCGAGCCTGGTGGGGAGCCCGCAGGCGTGGGCGGAGCAGGTGTTCGCGCGCCGGGCGGCGGGGCTGGGGGCGGAGATCCGGCGGGGGCAGGAGGTGACGGGGCTGGTTCAGCACGAGGACCGGGTGGTGGTGACGGCCGATGGGCGGGAGGTGGCGGCGCGGTTCGTGGTGGGGACCGACGGGGCGCGGAGTGCGGTGCGGAAGGCCGCCGGGATCCCGTTCACGGGGACGGGGGCCCGGGTGGCCGCTTTGATGGGGGATGTGCGGCTGGAGGATCCCTACGGGCTTCCTGGCGGCTACCACCGCACGCCCCGTGGCTGGCTGATCGCGTGGGTCAATCCCGCCGGGCACAGCCGGATCACCACCTATGACTTCCGTGCGCCGCACGCCGACCGGGAGGCGCCGGTCACGCTGGAGGAGTTGCGGGAGGCGGCCGAGCACATCGCGGGCGTTCCCGTGCCCATGCGCGATCCGCGCGCGCTTTCCCGGTACGGCGACGCCGCCCTGCAGGCCGAGCGGTACCGGACCGGTCGGGTCCTGCTGGCCGGGGACGCGGCGCACGTGCACTTCCCGTGGGGCGGGCAGGGCCTCAACACCGGGCTGGAGGACGCGGTCAATCTGGGCTGGAAGCTGGCGGCGGAGGTCCGGGGACGGGCGCCGGACGGGCTGCTGGACAGTTACCATGCCGAGCGGCACCCGGTGGCGGCGCGGGTGCTCTGGAACGTCAGGGCCCAGACGGCGCTGGCCAATCCGGATCCGTCGGTGGATCCGCTGCGGGAACTGTTCGCCGAGCTGATGGGCTTCGACGAGGTGAACACCTACCTGAGCGGGATGATCAGCGGCGTCGACACCGCCTACGACGTCGGCGTGCCGGGGGCGGGGCGGATGGCCCCCGATCTGGCGATCAAGACCGAGGACGGCGAGATACGGCTGACAGAGTTGCTGCGCGGCGGGCGACCGTTTCTCCTGGACCTGGCCGGGCGGGACGATCTCGTCGAGGCGGTGTCCGGATGGCCGGTGGAGGTGGTTCGCGGCCGGGCGGAACACGAGGCGGAGGCCCTGCTGATCCGTCCCGACGGTTACGTGGCGTGGACCTCGCGGGCCGAGGTGGACACGCTGGGTGAAGCACTGGGACGCTGGTTCAAACCTGTTACGGACGACTATTTGTGGTGATCGAGTGAAATTTCCGGACAAGAGGTGGTGGAGTCTGTTAGGA
The DNA here is from genome assembly GCF_042740555.1 of Nonomuraea sp. NPDC059007. Taxonomy (NCBI): domain Bacteria; kingdom Bacillati; phylum Actinomycetota; class Actinomycetes; order Streptosporangiales; family Streptosporangiaceae; genus Nonomuraea; species Nonomuraea sp. NPDC059007. Next base: position 22,957 of record NZ_JBHYJD010000044.1, read on the forward strand.
AGGTCGCGATCCACACCCGGTAGCTAGAGAGGTACACCGTGTCGCGCGACGAGAAGGACAGACCATTCGAGGACGAGCAGGGCAGGTCGTTAAACCCGGACATGACCGGTGACGTGCTCTCCGACCGGTGGGAGACGGACGCCGCGGACACCGACGAGCAGCCGGCCGTCGTGCTCAGCGAGACCTACCACCTGCCGGGCGACCCGAGCACGCCTGGGGAGCGTTCGGAGACCTACCACCTGCCCGAGCCGGACGCCCTGGTCCACCAGGACATCCTCCTGGACCAGAGCGCCCTCAAGAGCCACACCGACCCGGCCGACCCGCTGGACCTGAACGCCGGCGCCGACCTCGGCCTGGACCGCCCGGCAAGCACCGCCTACGACGCCACGACGGGCTACGACCCCGGCACGCCCGGCTACGAGCCCGGCACGGGTTATGAGGCAGGCACGGGCTACGAGGCCGGTACGGGTTTCGACCCCGGAGCGGGCTACGAGGCCGGCACGACGGGTTATGAGGCCGGCGCGACGGGACCTGGGTACGACGCCGGAGCCGCGGGAGCCGGTTACGACGCCGTGGCGGGGCCCGACGGAGACCGCGACGAGAACGAGCCCGGATACCTGCCGCTGGACAAGTCCTACGAGCGCCCGTTCGGCAGCGATGACGACGAGCCGCGCCGGGGCTTCCTCGGTTCGGGCTGGAGCGGTTCCGACGATCAGGATCAGGGGCATGGGGAGGTGCGGCGCCGTACCAAGATGCTGGTCGTCGCGGCGGCGGCCATCGTGGTGATCGGCGTGGGCGCGGGCTGGATGCTGACCGGCTCCGGCTCCGAGCCCTGCACCGGCGCCCAGTGCTCAAGCGCCGGCCAGGTGAGCACCCCGGTGGCCCCGCCCGCCGAGGAGACGGAAGACCCGGCGGACCAGCCCATCGAGGCCACCCCCGAACCCGACATGTCCGAGTCGGTCACCCCGACGCCCACGGTGAGCCGCGCCCGAGCCACCCGCACCCCGGCTCCCCGCGTGACCCCGACCCGCGACAGCGACCCCACCCCCAAGGCGACCTCCAAGGGCACCCGCGCCCCGGACCCCAAGGACCCGGTCACCGACACCGCCAACGACCCCCAGCAGCCGCGCGCCACCGAAGCCCCCTCGACCAAGCAGACCACCCAGCCCGCCCAGGCCCCCACCACCTCCGCCCCGGTCCCCGCGCCAACGGAGAGCAAGAGGCCCGGCGGCCTCCTGGACTGGCTGTTCGGCTGACATCTCCCCCGGGGCTCGCTTGGCAGGACGAGCCGCGGAACCCCACCGCGGGCGGCCCCAGCCGCCCGCCCCCCCGCTGTCTGTTGCGCTGTTGCGCGGCCCGCCGCGTGTGGGCACTGCCTCTGCGGTGTTGTGCGGACCGCGAGGTGTCGTGCCGTGCTGTCGTTGTGCGGGTCGCGGTGTGTTGTGGCGTCTTGTGGGGGCTGCGGTGTGTTGTGGCGTCGCACGGGGGTGCTCTCGGTTGCAGTACTTTCAGCCCCCCATCCACTACGGCACAGCCGCCCCACCGCCACCCGCCGACGTGAGCGTGCGTGTCGCGGGGATCGCTTCTCACGCCGGACGTGGTCCCCGCCGCAACGGCGATGCGGTAACCGGCCGATGGGTCCCCTTGGATGGCCGTTCCCTTGGACACGGCTTGGCTGGCCGGCGGGTTGCCCCTCGGCCGGCTTGGGTTGCCCCTTGGCCGGCTGACGGATCGCCGTAGCGGCGAGGGCCACGTCCGACGTGAGAAGCGATCCCCCCGATCGGCGCCCGCGGGCGTCGGTGGGTGGTGGGGGTGCGGCTGGCCGTAATGGATGGTGGTGGTTTTGGGGGTGAGAGTCCGAAGCGCGGGGAGGGGGGAGTCTGGCAGACTGGGAAATCGCTTTCCAGGAGGTGTCGTGGTCACCCTCGAAGATGTGGCGAAGCAGGCGGGTGTTTCGCTGGCGACCGCCTCGCGTGTGCTGAACGGCAGTACCCGCCAGGTGGGCGCCGGGCTGCGTGCCCGCGTCGAGCAGGCCGCCGACGAACTCGGCTACCGGGCCAACATCGCCGCCCAGACCCTCGCCCGCGGTGCCAGCAACGTGATCGGCATCGTGGTGCACGATCTCACCGACCCTTACTTCGCGGCGCTGGCCGACGGGGTCATGCGGGCCGCGGCCGGGGAAGGGCTGCTGGTCATGGTCGGTACCACCCACCGCGACCCCGAGCAGGAGATCGCCTACGTCGCCACGCTCAACGCGCAGCGCGTGCGGGCGGTGCTGCTGGTGGGTTCGCGGCTCGACGACCCCGAGGTCACCGGCCGGCTGCGCGCCGAACTCGACCGCTACCTGTCCAGCGGCGGCCGTGTCGCCTGCGTCGGCCAGGACCTGCTCGGCGTCGACACTGTCGCCCCGGCCAACGGGGAGGGGGCGGCGGCGCTGGCGCGTTCGCTGGCGGAGCTGGGGCATCGGCGGTTCGCGGTGCTCGCGGGCCCACCGGGGCTCATGACCGCCGCGGACCGTTGCGCCGGATTCGTCACCGCCCTCGAACAGCTCGGACTCCCGCGCCCCCGGATCGTCCACGGCCCGTTCGACCGCGACGGCGGCTATCGGGCGGCGCAGGAGACGGGCGACGCGACCTGCGTGTTCGCGGTGAACGACGTCATGGCCGTGGGCGCTCTTGCCGCCTACAGGGAGCGGGGTGTGCGGGTGCCGGAGGACGTGTCGGTGGCGGGGTTCGACGACATCGCGACCCTGCGCGACCACGCGCCCGCGCTGACGACGGTGCGGCTGCCGCTGGCCGACATGGGTGCGCGCGCCCTGGAACTGGCTCTCACCTCGGCCGACAAGCCCGTGGTCGAGCCGGTCCGCGGCGAGGTGGTCCTGCGCGAAAGCGTCCGCCCCCTCTGATGTCCCCGCCCGTAGTTGCGACCCGGTCTGTGTCTTTGTGCTGGTACGGCGGCGGCCCCGCCGTACTCCCGCGTGTCGCTTGACCCACCACCCCCTTGGGAGAACACAGTGAAACTGTCCGTCAGCACGCTGGGAATGCCGGGCGACAAGCTCGACCGGGCGATCGAGGTGGCCGTGGGACATGGCTGCCAGGGGCTGGAGCTGCGGCTGCACCCCGACACCGGCGTACACGCGGGACTGAGCCGCGACGAGCGCGCGGCGGCGCGCAAGGCGGTCGAGAGCGCGGGTCTGGAAATCTCCGCTCTGGCTGGCTATGTGCGCGTATGTGAGCCAGGTCCCGACGAACCCCTCGTCGACGCGCTCCTCGCCGACCTCAGGCTCGCCGCCGACCTGGGGGCGCCGGGCGTGCGGGTGTTCCCGCGCGGCGGCGACCCGGCCGTGGGCGCGCGCCGCCTCCAGGCAGTCTCGGGTACGGCACGCGAACTCGGCCTGCGTGTCCTCGTCGAAACCCACGACCTGATGGCCACCGGCGCCAAGGTCGCCGAACTCCTGGACGCCGCCGGCTCCCCGGACACCACCGGCGCCCTCTGGGACCTCCTCCACCCGTGGCGCCACGGCGAAGCCCCGGCCGACACCCTGTCCGCCCTGGGCTCGCACCTGGCGTATGTGCAGGTCAAGGATGCGGTGTCGGCCAACGACAGTACGCCGGTGCCGATGTGGTCGGGTTCCGTGCCGCTGGACGAGTGCGGGGAGCTGCTCCAGTCGGCGGGGTACGACGGGTGGGTGTCGCTGGAGTGGGAACGCACCTGGTACCCCCAGGTCGCCCCGGTGGAGGACATCCTCCCCGGCGCCGCCGAATGGGTCCGCCGCTACCAGCCCTGACCCACCGGACACCGCCCGCCGACCCTCCGCCTACGTGCGGCCGGCCGCTTGGCGCCCAGGTGCCTGCCGGCCGTGGGCCGGGGGTGCGGAGGCGGGTGGCCAGGTCGGGCCGCCCGTCGGGATGCCGGCACGGCGGGTCGGGTGGCACGCGTGGGCCCGATGCCGTGGTGGTGGCCCGCGGCTGGTTGGCAGGGTGACGCTGGGGGGTGAGTGGGGCGCGCGTAGGGTGGCGGCGGCGGTGTGCCGTTGTGGTGGGAGATGGGAGTCGCGTGAAGGACAAGGTGCTTGTCGTCGGTATGGACGGCCTGCGGTTCGACCGGTTGCTGGCGCTGCGTCCCAAGGTGCTGGGGGAACTGCTCGACACCGGCGTGCACGGGACGAGCCTGTTGCCGTATGGGGAGGCCGAGGCTGTCTCCACGGGGGCCAAGGGGGAGGTCGTGCGGCTGGGGGAGCGGGCGATCGCGTCCAGGACCGACTCGGGTCCGGGGTGGTCGTCGATCGCCACCGGGGTGTGGCCGGACAAGCATGGGGTGGTGGATAACAGCTTCACCGCTCCTGAATTCACGAAATATCCGGACTTCCTGACGCGGGCCAAGCGGGCCGACCCCTCCCTGACCACCTCAGCCCTGTTCTCGTGGGCCGCGCTGGCCGAGCACGGGGCGTTCGGGGAGGAGATCGACACCCGCGTGGCCCTGGACGGCTTCGCGATCACCTTCACCGAGGGCGACACGCAGATAGCCGACGCCGCCGAGCGCCACTTCGCCGAGCAGGCGCCCGACCTGGCCTTCGTCTACTTCGGCGACACCGACGAGGTGGCCCACCGCCTGGGCCCCCACTGCCCGGAGTACGCCGACGCCCTCCACACCCAGGACAACTACCTGGGCCGCGTCCTCACCTCGATCAAGAACCGCCCCTCCTACCCAGCGGAACGCTGGACCATCCTGGTCACCACCGACCACGGCCACCTGGACGAAGGCGGCCACGGAGGGGTCTCTCCCGAGGAACGCATCACATTCGTGATCGCCGCCCGCCTGGGCGAGAACCTCGGCGGCCGCACCCTCCCCGAGGCCCGCCTGGTGGACATCGCCCCCACCGCCCTGGCTCAGCTGGGCATCACCCCCACCCCCGCCTGGAACCTGGACGGCCACCCCCTCCCCCTCTAACCCACCCAGAACCCGCCAACCCACCCAGAACCCGCCAGCCCACCCAGGAGCCGCCAGCCCACCCGGGACCCGCCAACCCGCCCGGGAACCCAGAGCGCCTGCCTCCCGGCTCCAGGGCCCCGCCTCCGCGTGTGGACGCGCCACCCCAGGCCTCGTGCCCGCAGGGCCGCGTGCCGCAGAGGCCCCTGGGTGGGAGCGCGCCACGCGGAGGCGCGTGTCGTGAAGGTCCCATGCCGCGAGAAGGCACGTGCCACGAGGGCGGGTGCGCGCTGCGGGGAAGGCGCGTGGCGTCAAGATCGCGTGCTGTGGGGTGCGGCGTGCTGGTCGTGTCGCATGAGTGGGTGCCTGCTGCGGGGAGACGTCCTGCCGCGAACTCGTGCTGCGCAAGAAGGGTGAGCCCAGGGGGAAGCGCCTGGCACGTGAGGGCACGTTGAAAGGCCGCCTGACGTGAGGAGCGGCCGCCTTCTGTCAAAGTTTTTCATCACTTGTTGAATTCTGGCCGCCCACGCGCCACACTGTGAACGAAGGGTGTCTCTCAGGAGGACGGCGCATGAAAACCGCACTGGAGTTTTCCGAGATCCACGCCGGCATGCTCGCCGAAGTAGGCGGTAAGGCCGCCAACCTGGGCGAGCTGACCAGGGCGGGCCTACCGGTACCCCCGGGCTGGGTACTGACCACGGACGCCTACCACCAGGCAGCGGAAACCGCGGGACTCCAGGAGATCATCGCCCAAGGCGGCGACCTGGCGACGAAGGCGCGGCAACGTCTCCTGGAAACCACCATCCCCGACGAGGTGGCCGAGGAAGTCAGGAAGGCCTACGCGGGTCTGGGGGAGTCGGCCCCGGTGGCGGTGCGGTCGTCGGCCACGGCAGAGGATCTGCCGTTCGCGAGCTTCGCCGGCCAGCAGGACACGTTCCTCAACGTGGTGGGGCCGGAGGACGTGCTGCGGGCGGTGCGGAAGTGCTGGGCCTCTCTCTGGACGGACCGGGCGGTCGCCTACCGCGAGGCGAACGGGATCGACCACGCGGCGGTCCGCATCGCCGTGGTGGTCCAGACGATGGTGGACGCGCAGGTGGCGGGTGTGATGTTCACCGCGAACCCGGTCACCGGCCGCAGGCGGGAAGCGGTGATCGACGCCAGTCCCGGCCTGGGTGAGGCGGTGGTGTCGGGGGCGGTGAATCCCGACCGGTTCGTGGTCGACGTGGCCACGGCCGAGATCCGCGAACGCCACGCCGGTGACAAGAAGATCGCCATCAGGTCGTTGCCCGGCGGCGGCACCGAACGCGTCGAGACCGACGTCGACGGCTTCTGCCTCACGGACGCGCAGGTGCGGGCGCTGGCCGAGCTCGGGGCCCGGGTCGAGGGACACTACGGCGCGCCGCAGGACACCGAGTGGGCGATCGACGCCGGCGGGCGGCTCTGGCTGACGCAGGCGCGGCCGATCACCACGCTCTACCCCCTGCCCAAGACCCCGCCCAAGACCCCGCCCAAGACCCCGCCCAAGACCCCGCCCAAGGCCTCGTCCAAGACCCTGCCCGAGGCCCCGCCTGAGACCGGACAGGACGGGCTGCGCCTGTTCTTCTCGATCAACGTGGCGCAGGGGGTGATGGGGCCGTTCACGCCGATGGGAAGCGCGGGCATCAAGCTGATGAGCGCGGGCGCGGCCAGGATCGCGGGGTACCCGCCGGCCGACCCCCATCAGGGCGCCGGCCCGGTGGTCGAGGCGGGGCAGCGGCTCTGGATCGACCTGACCAAGGCGGCACGCAGCCGCGTCGGCCGCGCCGTACTGCCGAGAATGCTCTCTGTCGCGGAGGCGCGTACGGCGGTGCTGTTCAAGGCGCTCATGGACGACCCGAGGCTGTCGATGATCTACCCGTCGCGGCGGCCGTTCCTGCGTGCGGCGCGGCGGATCGCGCGGGCGGCGGGCGCGCCGCGGCGGATGCGGTGGGCGCTCACCCGGCCGGAACGCGCGCTGACCTACTCGCGGCGCGTCGGCGACGAGCTCACGCGGCGCCTGGAACTCCCGGAGAACGTTTCCCCGCAGGCACGGATCGACCACGCCGAACGCCTGCTCGGCGCGACCTTCCCGATGATCTTCTCGATCATGCCGATCGTCCTCGTGGGGTACGGGATGTTCGGGCTGGCGTCGAAGCTCTCGGGCGTGTCGATCTCCGACATGCAGGACGTCCTGCGGAGTATGCCTCACAATCCGACCACCGAGATGGACATGGAGCTGTGGCGGCTGGCCACGCGCATCGAACCGTTCGGTGACCGGTCGGTCGAGGAGGTCACCCGCCTCTACCAGGCGGGACAACTGCCCCGTGTGACCCAGGAGGCCATCTCCGGCTTCCTCGCCTCCTACGGCCATCGCGGCGTCGCCGAGATCGACCTCGGTGTCAAACGCTGGTCGGACGATCCGTCCCACATCATCGGCGTCCTGGCCAACTACCTTCGCATGGACGACCGCCTCGCGCCCGACGCCCTGTTCGAGCGCGGCGCCGCGGAAGCGCAGGCCGCCGTCGAGCGCGTCGCGGCCGCCGCCGCGCGCAAGGGCCGCTGGCGCGCCGCGATCGTCCGCCGCGCCCTGGACCGCACCCGCCGTCTCGGCGGGCTGCGCGAGCTGCCCAAGTACTACGCGGTGCTGATCCTGGCAGGGGTACGGCGGAGCATGCGCGTCGTCGGCGAGCACCTGGTGACGCAGGGCGTCCTCGGCACCCCCGACGACATCTATTTCCTCACCTTCCAGGAGGCCAGAACCGCCCTCCAGCCCGCGAAGAGCAAGGACGACCTTCGCGGACTGGTGGCCGAGCGCAGGGCGGCCCACGAGCAGGAGGCGCGGCGCAGGCACGTCCCCCGCCTGCTGCTGTCGGACGGCACCGAACCGGAAGCACTGTCGATCGCCGCCGCCGAGGGCGCCATCACCGGCACCCCGGCCTCGGCGGGCATCGCGACCGGCCCGGCCCGCGTGGTCATGGACCCGGTCGGCGCGCACCTGGAGCCGGGCGAGATCCTGGTCTGCCCGTCCACGGACCCGGGCTGGACACCGTTGTTCCTGACGGCGGGCGGCCTGGTGATGGAGATGGGCGGCGCCATGTCACACGGCGCGGTCGTGGCCAGGGAGTACGGCATCCCCGCGGTGGTCGGCGTCACCCGCGCCACCGAGCGCGTCACGACCGGCGAGACCGTCACCGTGGACGGCGCCGCCGGAACCATCACCCAAGAAGCCGCGGACACGATCACCCAAGACGAGGCGGGCACGATCGCTCAAGAGCACGCGGACACGATCACCACCTAGGAAGCCGCGGGCACGATCACTCAAGAACGCGCGGACACGATCACCCAGGACCACGACCAAAACCAGGGCCAAGCAAGGGACCAAGCGCCAGCCCAAACCCCCGCCTACCCGACCACCTCGGCATAACGCCGCTTCATCGAAGCCACCACCTCGTCCGGATCGGCGGCCCAGATGTCGGCGTTGAAGATCTCCACCTCGATGTCACCGGTGTACCCGGCGGCGAGCACGGCACGGGTGATCGGCGGAAAGTCGATCACCCCGTCGCCCATCATCCCCCGCCCCAGCAGCACGTCGGCAGGCAGCGGATGCAGATAGTCGCACACCTGGTAGGACGCGATCCGCGCACCCGCCCGCGCGATCTGCTCGAACACCTGCGGATCCCACCACACGTGGAAGGTGTCCACCACCACCCCGACCTGCTCGACGGGGTACGGCATGGCCAGATCCAACGCCTGCCCGAGCGTGGACACGACAGCCCGATCCGGGCAGTAGATCGGATGCAGGGGCTCCAACGCCAGCCGTACGTTCCGCTCCCCGGCATAGGGCGCCAGCTCGGCCAGCGCCTCGGCCACCCGCTCCCGCGCCCCGGCCAGATCCCGCGAAACCCCCGCCCCGTCCCCTAGAGGACGCCCGGGGGTCACTCCCGGCAGCCCGCCCACGACCAGGACAAGACAGGCGGCCCCCAGCTCGGCGGCCTCGTCGACGGCCCGCCGGTTGTCGTCCAGGGAGGCGGCAGCGGTCATGAAGCCGCCCCGGCACAGGGACGACACCCGCAGCCCCGCCGCGCGCACCAGCTTGGCGCTTGCGGCCAGGCCCTGCTCGGCCACCTCCTCCCGCCACAACCCGACGGCCTCGAGCCCGTGCCGCACACAGCCGTCCACGGCCTGGGCGACGGTCCAGCTCTTGGTGGTGCGCTGGTTGAGCGACAACGGGTTCACAGGCCGTTCACCGCCAGCAGCGCCGTCATCCGGTGGACCGCGAGCTCCTGGTCCGACAGCAGCCCGGCCTGGTCGGCCAGCCGGAACACCTCGGCCAGGTGGGTGATCGACCGGGCTGACTGCGCCCCGTTGACCATGCTGAACGCCTCCTGATGGCCGTTGAGCCAGGCGAGGAAGACGATGCCGGTCTTGTAGTGGAACGTCGGCGTCTCGAAGATCTTGCGGGACAACGCCACCGTCGGCCCGAAGATCTCATCGTAAAGAGCGAGATTTCGGGTGCGGAACTGCTCGTCGGGAGCCGACTCCGCGGCGGTCAGCGCCCGCAGGGCGGCCGCCGCCGCTGGGGCGATCGCGTCGAAGATGCCGAGGAGGGCATGGCTGCCCGACTTGATGAGCGACGGGTAGTTGAAGTCGTCGCCGGTGTAGAGCCGGACGCCCCGGGGGAGGGCGGCGCGCAGGCGTACCTCGTGATCTTCGTCGAGGAGGGAGACCTTCACGCCGTCGACCATCGCGGCGTTGGCGTGGATCAGTTCCAGGAACGACCCGGTGGCCGCCTCGACGTCGCGCGAGCCCCAGTAGCCGGCCAGCTGGGGGTCGAACATCTCGCCCAGCCAGTGCAGGATCACCGGCCGGTCGGCGAGGCCGAACAGCTTGCCGTAGACGCGGTGGTAGTCGTCCGGGCCGGTGGCGGTCCTGGCGAGCTGGCGCGAGGCCATGATGATCACGCCGGCGCCGGTGGCCTGGACGGTGTCGATCTGCTCGGCGTAGGCGTCGGTGATCGCCTGGACGGTGTCCGCCTCTGGCGCGTGGTCGGTCCCGGCGCCGCAGGCGACCAGCTCGGCCGGGTCGCCGTAGTCGCGTGCCTCGGCGGCGCTGCGGGTGATCAGTTCGCGCGTCGCCGCCCAGTCCAGGCCCATGTTGCGCTGGGCGGTGTCCATGGCGTCGGCGACGCGCAGGCCGTACGACCAGAGGTGGCGGCGGAAGCGCAGGGTGGCGGACCAGTCGACGGCGGCGGGCGCGCCGGGCGTGTTGTCCCCGAGCGGGTCGGCCACCACGTGCGCGGCCGCGTAGACCACCCGCGCGCCGGTGGGTCCGGCGCCGCGCTCGAGCCAGGTGACGGGGTCGCGCAGTGTGTACGCGCCGCCGGGCAGCCGGATTCTCACAGGCCCGCCACCTCGATCCTGCGGCCCTCGGCCGACGAGCGCAGCCCCAGCTCGGCCAGTTGCACGCCGCGGGCGCCCGCGGCGAAGTCGTAGGGGAACGGGGCGTCCTCCAGCACGTGGCGCAGGAACAGCTCCCACTGGATCTTGAACCCGTTGTCGAACTCCGCGTTGTCCGGCACCTCCTGCCAGTCGTCGCGGAAGCGGGCGGTGACCGGGAGGTCCGGGTTCCAGACGGGCTTGGGCGTTCCGGCGCGGTGCTGGATCCGGCAGTTGCGCAGCCCGGCGACGGCGCTGCCGTGCGTGCCGTCCACCTGGAACTCGACCAGTTCGTCCCGGTTCACCCGCACGGCCCAGGAGGAGTTGATCTGCGCGACGACGCCGCCCTCCAGCTCGAAGATCCCGTACGCGGCGTCGTCGGCCGTCGCGTCATAGGTCACCCCCTGCTCGTCGACCCGGGCCGGGATGTGGGTGACGGCCTTGGCGTAGACGGACTGGACGCGGCCGAACAGGTTCTCCAGCACGTAGTGCCAGTGCGGGAACATGTCGAGGATGATGCCGCCGCCGTCCTCGGCCCGGTAGTTCCAGGAAGGGCGTTGCGCCTCCTGCCAGTCGCCCTCGAACACCCAGTAGCCGAACTCCCCGCGTACCGACAGGATCCGCCCGAAGAAGCCGCCGTCGATCAGCCGCTTGAGCTTGAGCAGGCCCGGGAGGAAGAGCTTGTCCTGGACGACGCCGTTCTTGACGCCGCGGGCGGCGGCGGCCTCGGCGAGCGCGACGGCCTCCTCGACGGACTCCGCGGTGGGCTTCTCCGCGTAGATGTGCTTTCCGGCCTCGATGGCCTTGAGCACCGACTTGACCCTGGCCTGGGTGACCTGGGCGTCGAAGTAGATCTCGGCGCGCTCCAGCGCGGCGTCGAGGTCGGTGGTGTAGTCGGTGAGCCCGTGCCTGGCGGCGATCTCGGCCAGCTTGGCCTCGCTGCGGCCGACGAGGATGGGATCGAGCCTGACCCGGGTGCCGTCGGAGAGGGCCAGCCCGCCCTGCTCGTTGATGGCCAGGACGGACCGGACCAGATGCTGCCGGTAGCCCATCCTGCCGGTGACGCCGTTCATCACCACGCCGATTCTGCGCATCGAGACCCCTTCTTCGGAAAGCGCTTTCCAGGACCGTACGGCGGGCGCGGGTGCCGTTGCAATACTGTGTGCCACACAATAACGTGCGGCCATGCCCGACGAAGCGCCGCTCGCCACCCACCTCCAGGAGCTCCGGCGGGGCACCGCCGTCCTGGCCTGCCTGCTCGCGCTGGAGCGGCCCAACTACGGTTACGCCCTGCTCGACGAGCTCGCGAGCAGCGGCTTCGCGGTCGAGGCCAACACGCTCTACCCGCTGCTGCGGCGGCTGGAGAGGCAGGGGCTCCTGGTCAGCGAGTGGAGTACGGAGGAGTCGAGGCCGCGCCGGTTCTACCGGACGAGCGAGGCCGGAGCGGCGCTCGCCGAGGTCCTCGGCCGTGACTGGGAGCGGCTCGACGCCGCCCTGGCGACCCTGAGAGGGGCTCCGGGCAAGCACGTACCCAGGAGGTAGGGGACGGGTGGTACCTGAGGTTGACGCGAGCTAGCCGCGCCGTCGCATACGGTCGTGAACCATGCGTCGATTCCTGTTGGGTGCCGTGCTCGCCCTCACCGTCGCGGGTGCCGCCTCCCAGCCGGGCACGCAGCCGCTCGACCTGCCCGCGATCACCGCGCCCGCCCTGGCAGAACGCTACGCCGCCAACGCGCGGGACGGCTCGGGACGGCAGTTCCTGGCCCTCGACCGGACCGGCGACGGGCGAGCCGTCGAGGTGGTGGGCGACCTGGCCGCCGCCGACTCGGTGATCATCTTCGTGCCGGGCACCGGATACGGCCTGGCCCAGTTCAACGACAGCACCGCCGCGCCGGGCGGCGCCGCCCGCGCCCTGCACGCCCGCGCCCAGACCCTGGCCCCCGGCACGAAGGTCGCGGTCATCGGCTGGCTCGGCTACGACGCACCCGAGATGACCGACCCGGGCGTCATCACCACGCTGCCCGCCGCTAAGGGCGCCAAGGCCCTGCGGACCCTGGTGACCGCCCTGCTGCCCAAGCAGATCTCCCTGGTCTGCCACAGCTACGGCACGGTCGTCTGCGGCGAGGCCGCGCCCGCCCTGCCCGTCACCGACATCATCGCCCTGGGCAGCCCCGGCATGGGCGTCGCCGGCGCCGCCGACCTTCGCACGCCGGCCCGCGTGTGGACGGCAATGTCCAGCCGCGACGACGTCTTCCGCCCGGGAGTACGGCTCGGCCCCATCGGATTCGGCGCCGACCCCAACCTCGCGGCCTTCGGCGCCCGGATCATCGACGGCGGCGACGGCCGCCACACCGACTACCTCCGCCCCGGCCCCACCCTCGACCGGATCACCAGAATCGCGCTGACCGGCCGAGCGTGACGGCCCCTCGCCGCGAACCAACCCGGAGCCAACAACAATCCAACGCGAGCTGCCTAGCGTTGCCCGACGACTGGCCGGAGGAATCTCAGGAGGCACCGATCGCCATGATCGACGGGGACGGCACGACGGAACGTCCGGACATGCACTGGACCGAGGGATAGAAGCGCGGCGCCGCCTCCGCAGAGGCGGCGTCAGACCTCGCCCTTGGTCTCCAGCCGGTCCAGGGCCTTGGTGAGCGGATGCGTCGTGAGGCCGATCTGCCACTCGCGGGCCCCCAGCGAACGCAGCCGCTCGGCCACCGTCGCGTCGTCGAGCACCGCGGGCGGCTCCCACGTCAGGCGCCGGACCGCGTCGGGCTGCAGGAGGTTCTCGGTGGGCATCCGGTGCTCGTCGGCCAGCGCCGCCACGACCGCGCGCGCCGCGGCCAGGCGCTTGGCGGCGGCCGGGTCACGGTCGGCCCAGCGGTTGGCCGGCGGCGGGCCGTCACCGGGCGAGCTCGGCGCGGGCAACTGGCCGTCGGGCAGCGCCCGCGCGCGGCTGACCGCCGACAGCCAGTCGGACATATAGCGCCGCGCGCTGCGGCCGGTGAACGCGGAGATCTCGGTGAGCGCCTTCTTGGTGCGCGGCACCTCCAGCGCGGCGGTCACGATCGCGGCGTCGGGCAGGACGCGGCCGGGGGCCAGATCCTTCTCCCTGGCGATCGTGTCGCGCATCGTCCACAGCTCGCGCACGATGGCCAGCGCCCGGACGTTGCGGACCTTGTGGATGCCGGAGGTACGCCGCCAGGGGTCGGACCGCGGCGACGGTGGCGGCGTGGCCAGCACGGCCGCGAACTCCTCCTGGGCCCAGCCCAGCTTGCCGCTCTCCTCCAGCTGCGCGTGGAGCGCGTCACGCAGCTCCACCAGCACCTCGACGTCGAGCGCCGCGTAACGCAGCCAGTCCTCGGGCAGCGGCCTGGTCGACCAGTCGGCCGCCGAATGGCCTTTCTCCAGTCGCAGGCCGAGGACGGTCTCGACCATGGTGCCCAGGCCCACCCGCTCGTACCCGAGCAGTCGCCCGGCCAGCTCGGTGTCGAACATCCGGCGCGGCCGGAAGCCGATCTCGGCGAGACACGGAAGGTCCTGCGAGGCGGCGTGCAGGACGACCTCGGCATCGGACACGGCCGCGTCGAGCGCGCTCAGGTCGGGGCAGCCCATGGGGTCGATGAGCGCGCTTCCCGCGCCGATGCGGCGCAGCTGGACGAGATAGGCGCGGTTGCCGTAGCGGTAGCCGGAGGCCCGCTCGGCGTCGACCGCGACGGGCCCGCTGCCGGCGGCGAACGCCTCGATCGTGCGGGCCAGCCCCGCGGCGTCGGCGACCACCTGCGGGATACCCTCGCGCGGCTCTAGCAGCGGGACGACGGTCTGTTCTTCTGTCACTGCCGAAAGGACTCCGGATCTTCACGATGGCGCGGCAGCGTGGCCACGTCGGGCGGGAGGGGTGGGATCCCCGCCGCCAGGCACATGAGGTCGCACCAGGCGGCGACGTGACCCGAGAGGTCCTCCTCCGTCGGGGACCAGGACGCCCTCAGTTCCAGCTCGGTGGTGACCGGGTCTTCCGCTTTGTTGCCGAACCCCTCGGACACGGCCCTTGTCACAGTACCGCCAGCGGCGGAGTAAGCGGCGTGGTGGGACTCCAACGCCTCGGTCAGCCAGCTCCACGCGACCGGGCCGAGCAGCGGATCGGAGGTGATCTCCGGCTCCATGTCGGCCCGCACGTAGGCGACGAGGCGGAAGGGGCCGTCCCAGCCGCGCTGGCCGTCGGGGTCGAACAGCAGGATCAGCCGCCCCACCGCCAGCTCGTCGTCGTCGCGGTAGACGGACGCGCCGATGGCGGCCGAGTAGGGCGCCAGCCGCTGGGGGGCGGGCAGGTCCTCGAGTTCGATCTCGGGCCGCACGTCGATCGGCCGCAGGCTCTCCGCGGCGCGCAGGAACGCCGGGGGAGGCGGCGGCCGGTCACCGACGGTCATAGTCGAAGCGTAGGTCGCTGACGGACGGAAGGGGACCACGGGGGTGCTCATACGATGTGCTCAAGCCGCGGCCGTCACCAGCGTCCGGGTCCGCGCGGGCACTTGTGGCGCCCCGAGGAACACGGCCAGCCCGCAGTCCGTGCACGCCCAGTCGGGGCACGTGTCAGGCTCGTGCCCGTCAACGCAGAGCGGCTGCTCGAACAGCCGCTCGCCGGCGCAGTCGGGGCAATGTTCACTGCGGAGGGAGCTCCACAACGCGGTCATCGCACGGGGCCTTTCTTGTGATCGTGGGTCTGACGGTGACACGGCTCGCTGACAATTCCCCGCAACGCGCTCGGCGTGTCCCGAAAGTGGTTGCCGAATCGATGCCGCGCGGCGGCTTGGCGAACTCTTGATCCAGAATTTCCCGCCTTGCTCCGGTGCACGGACCACGCGAGTGCCGTGGCAGGCTTGGAGCGTGAATCTCGACGACTCCGCCTTCCTGCGCGCCTGCCGCCGCCAGCCCGTTCCGCACACCCCCGTGTGGTACATGCGGCAAGCCGGCCGTTCGCTGCCCGAATACCTGAAGGTGCGCGAGGGCACGGCGATGCTGGCCGCGTGCGCCGACCCCGACCTGATCGTCGAGATCACCCTGCAGCCGATCCGCCGCTACGGCGTCGACGCCGCCATCTTCTTCAGCGACATCGTCGTGCCGCTCAAGGCCATCGGCGTCGACCTCGACATCAAGCCGGGCGTCGGCCCCGTCATCGCCGACCCGATCCGCGACGCCAAGGGCCTGCGGGCCCTGCGCCCCCTGGAGCCCGGCGACGTCCCCTACGTCACCGAGGCGATCGGCTCGCTGGTGGGCGAACTCGGGTCCACGCCGCTCATCGGCTTCGCGGGCGCGCCGTTCACGCTGGCGTCGTACCTGATCGAGGGCGGCCCCTCCAAGAACCACGACCGCACCAAAGCCATGATGTACGGCGAGCCGGACCTCTGGCACGCGCTCATGGACCGCCTGACCGGCATCGTCCTGGAACACCTGCGCATCCAGGTCAGGGCCGGGGCCTCGGCCGTCCAGCTGTTCGACTCCTGGGTGGGCGCCATCGCGCCCGCCGACTACCGCGAGTTCATCGCGCCCCACACCAGCCGCATCTTCGCCGGGGTGCCGGAGGTCCCGCGCATCCACTTCGGCGTCGGCACCGGCGAACTGCTCGGTGTGCTCGGCGAGGTGGGTCCCGACGTCGTGGGCGTCGACTGGCGGGTACCGCTGGACGAGGCCGCCCGCCGCGTCGGCCCAGGCAAGGCGCTGCAGGGCAACCTCGATCCGGCCATCCTGCTGGCCCCGTGGGAGGTCGTCGAGGAGCGCGCGCTCGACATCCTGCGCAGGGGCCGCGCGGCGGAGGGCCACGTCTTCAACCTCGGCCACGGTGTCCTGCCCAGCACCGATCCGGACCAGCTCAAGAGGTTGACAGATCTGGTCCATTCCTTTGAGCCCGATACCTCCCGGCTATGACCCCCTGACATACTTCGGGCGACTTAGTATGGTCGGGGACGTCGGGTGCGAGGCAACCGGGGGGAACCGGCGTGGAGTTCGGCGTTCTGGGGGAATTGACGATCGTCCGTGACGGCGGCGCGGTCGCGCTGACCTCGGCCAAGCAGCGCAACATCCTGGCCGTGCTGCTGAGCAGGGCCAACCGGGCCACCACCGACGGCAGGCTCGCGGAGGCGGTGTGGGGGCAGGCGCCGCCGTCCCCGGCCACGGTCCGCTGGCACGTCCACCACGTACGGCAGGCGATCGGCGACGACCGCGTCGCCCGGCGCGGCGAGGCCTACACACTGCTCCTCGACCCGGCCGAGCTCGACGCCGTCCGCTTCGAGCGCCTGCTCACGCGGGCCCGCGCGGAAGGTTCCCCCGAGACGGCGGCCGCCACGTACGGCGAGGCGCTCGCCCTGTGGCGCGGCGAGGCCTACGCCGGCCTGCACGCGGTGAGCTGCGAGGCGGCCCGCCTGGAGGAGCTGCGCCTGGCGGCGGCGGAGGAGCGGGCGGAGAAGCTGCTCGCCCTCGACCGTCCCGCGGAGGCCGCCGCCGAGCTGGCGCCGCTGGTGGCCGCCCAGCCCCTGCGCGAACGCCTGCGCGCCGCCCACCTGCTCGCCCTGCACCGCTCCGGCCGCCGGGCCGAGGCCCTGAGCTCCTACCGCGAGGGCCGCTCGCGCCTGGTGGCCGAGCTGGGCGTCGAACCCGGCCGCCACCTGCGCGCCGCCCATGCCCAGGCCCTGGACGGCGACCAGCCGCCACCGCACCCCGCCCAGCTTCCGCAGGACGTCGCCGCCTTCACCGGCCGCCGCCTGGAACTCGCCGCCCTCGACCGCTCGCTCGAGACGGGCGCGACAGCCGTCATCACCGGCCCGGCCGGCATCGGCAAGACCGGCCTGGCCCTGCGCTGGGCGCACTCGCGCGCGGCCCGCTTCCCCGACGGCCAGCTCGCCGCCGACCTGCGCGCCAGGACCGGCCCGCTGCCGCCCGCCGAGGTACTGGCCAGGTTCCTGCGCGCGCTCGGCGTCACCCGCGTCCCCGACGGCCTCGACGAGCGCGCCGCCCTCTACCGCACGCTGCTGCGCCGCCGCCGCGTGCTGCTGGTCCTGGACGACGCCGCCTGCGCCGCCCAGGTACGCCCGCTGCTGCCCGGCGCGCCCGGCTGCCGGGTGCTGGTCACCGGGCGCGGCCGGTTCGAGGGCCTGGTGGGGGAGGGCGCCTCGTCCACGCGACTCGACGTGCTGCCCCGCGACCAGGCGGTCGACCTCCTGCGCCGCCTCGTCCCCTCGCCTCCGGCGCGCGGGGACGAGGGCCTCGCGCGGCTCGCCGAGCTGTGCGACGGGCTGCCGCTGGCGCTGCGCATCGCCGCCGCCCGGCTCGCCACCCGCCCCGGCTGGACCGCCGGGCTCCTGGCCGGACGGATGCGCGCCGAGCACAGCCGCCTCGACGAGCTGCGCGCCGGCGACCTGGACGTCCGCGCCGCCATCGCGTCCGGCTACGACGCCGTCGGCGAGCGCGAACGCCTGCTCTTCTGCCTGCTCGGCCTGCTGCCCGCGGCCGTCGAGTGCACCCCGTGGCTGGCCACGGTCATGCTCGGCGCGGGCATCGAGGAGGCCGGCGGGCTGCTGGACCGCCTCGCCGACGAGCAGCTCCTGCGCCACGAGCGCGCCGACGAGCAGGGCTGGGAGCGCTACCGGATGTACCACCTGGTCCGGCTGTTCGCGGCCGAGCGGGCCGCCGCCGAGGTGCCCGCCCGCCTGCGCGAACAGGCCGTGGCCCGCGCCATGGCCTCCCCGATGGGCCGCCGCCGGACCATCTCCTCCAAGCTCTGCGTGGTGTGAGCTAGGCGGCGGGCGTCTCCTCCGGCGCCGCCGGGGTGGCCGGTCCGCCGGTACGGCGGCGCCGTACCAGGAAGATCATGAGCAGCGCCACGGGCGCGACGATCAGCAACCAGGGCAGTACCACGCCCACGACGGTCACCACGACCTTGAGGAAGTCCACGAGCGCCCGCCACCCCGCGGCGAGGCCGCCCAGGAAACCGGGCGGGTCGTCGTCGGGCGGCAGCACCTCGGCGGCCGGGCCCACGAGCCGCAGCGTCACCGTGGCCATGCCGACCTGCGCGGCCAGCTCCTTCTGCCGGGCCTGGAGGGACTCCAGCTCGGCCTCGCGGTTCTGGATCTCACGCTCGACCTGGAGCACCTGGCCGATGGTCTTGGCCTTGCCCAGCAGCGAGCGGAGCGAGGCGAGCGCGCCCTCGGCCGACTTCAGCCGGCTGTTGACGTCGGCGACCTCCATGGTCACGTCCTGGGTGCCCTGGGTCATGGACAGCCGCTTGCCGAGGTCGCGGCCGAGGACGGTCAGGACCTCCTGGTAGCGGGCGGGCGGGACCTTGAACTCGAGGACCGCGCTGGCCTCCTGCTGTTCGGCGGCGCTGGACTCCTCCTTCGACAGGTGTCCGCCGGCGCCGGTGACGAGCGTCTTGGCCCGGTCGGCGGCGGCCGTGACGTCCTTGGCCCGCACGGTCAGGGTGGCGACGTAGATGATCTGACGTTCCTCGGCGGTCACCTTCACGTCCGAGGTGATCGTCTTGCCGGCCGCTTCGTCCTTCGCCGAGTAGTCGGCATCATCCGCGCGGGCCGGTCCGGCCGCCGCGCTCTCGGGCCGGGGGGCCTCGCCGCTATGGGCGACACCGCCGCTGCCGCCGCAGCCGGACAGCAACACGACGGCCAGTGCCGCCGCCAACGCCATTGTCTTCATGACCATAAGGACGGGTCGCGCCCGGCGCCGGTTCTCACGGGGGCGTCTCGATAGGGTCACGCGTCCGACCGGCCCCGGCAGGCGGTAGCGTCAGGAGGCGTGGAAGGGAACCGGGCGCACGTCGTCATCGTCGGAGGCGGGATCTCAGGGCTGGCCGCGGCGTGGCACCTGCGGCACAACGGCGGCGAACGCGTCAAGGTGACCGTGCTCGAAGGCAGCCCGCGCATCGGGGGTAAGCTGCACGCCTCCGAGGTGGCGGGGGTCCGGGTGGACGAGGGCGCCGAGGCGATGCTGGCCAGGCGGCCCGAGGGCAAGGACCTGGCCAAGGCCGTGGGGCTCGGCGACGACCTGGTCAGCCCCGGCACCACCTCGGCCGCCATCTACTCGCGCGGCGCGCTGCGGACGATGCCCAAGGGCCAGGTCATGGGCGTGCCCGCCGACCTCACCGAGCTGGCCAGGTCGGGCATCATCTCGCCGGCCGGGCTCCTGCGGGTCCCGCTCGACCAGGTGCTCCCGGCCACGCTCGTGCGTACGGACGTCTCCGTCGCCGCCTACATCCGGGCCCGCATGGGCGCCGAGGTCCTCGACCGGCTGGTGGAGCCGCTGCTCGGCGGCGTCTACGCCGGGCGCTCCGACCGGCTCTCCCTGGAAGCCACGATGCCGGGCATCGCGATCGCCGCCCGCACGGAGCGCTCCCTGCTCGGCGCGACCCGCGAGATCGTCGGAGACACGCCCAAGGCGGCGGGACCGGTCTTCAACTCGCTGCGCGGCGGGCTGGGCAGCCTGCCCGAGGCGGTGGCCAAGGCCTGCGGCGCCGACATCAGGACCGGGGTGACGGTCAGGGAGCTGCGCCGTACCGAGTCGGGATGGCGGCTGGTGACCGGGCCGGTGCCGCGGCCCGAGGTGATCGAGGCGGACGCGGTGATCCTCGCCGTCCCCGCCGCGCCCGCCGCGCGGCTGCTGCGCGAGGAGGTCCCGAAGGCCGCCGCCGAGCTGGCCAGGATCGAGTACGCCAGCATGGCCATCGTCACCCTCGCCTACACCCCCGACGCCTTTCCCGAGCTGCCGACCGGCAGCGGCTATCTGGTGCCCCCGGTCGAGGGGCGGCCGGTCAAGGCGGCCACGTTCAGCTCCGTCAAGTGGCCGCACCTGTCCGACGACCTGCTCATCGTGCGCTGCTCGGTGGGCCGGATCGGCGAGGAGCACCTTCTGCAGCGCGCCGACTCCGAACTGGTCTCCCTGGCCACGGCGGAGATGGCGGAGGTGATGGGGGTACGCGGGCTGCCCGTGGACACCCGCGTCACCCGGTGGGGCGGCGCGCTGCCGCAGTACAACGTGGGCCACCTGGATCGGGTGGCCAGGGTTCGCGCGGCGGTGGCCGTGCAGCCGGGGCTCGCCGTCTGCGGCGCGGCCTACGACGGGCTCGGGATCCCCGCGTGCGTCGCCACGGCTCGCACGGCGGCCGCCCGGATACTGGGAGAATTGACACATGACTGAGGGTGCGCAGAGGCCGAAGGCCCGCGATCTTAACCAGGTGATCCGCTACACCATGTGGTCGGTGTTCAAGGTCACCGAGCCGTGCCCCGGCAACCGCGAGGGGCTGGCCGACGAGGTCACCGAACTGCTGGAGCAGGAGGCGCGCAAGGGCGTCGTCACCCGCGGCCTCTACGACGTGGCCGGGTTCAGGGCGGACGCCGACTACATGTTCTGGTGGCACGCGGCCTCGCCGGAGGACCTGCAGGACGTGTACTCGCGCTTCCGCCGCACCGGCCTCGGCCGGGGCAGCGAGCCGGTGTGGTCGGCGATGGCGCTGCACCGGCCGGCGGAGTTCAACAAGTCGCACATCCCGGCTTTCCTGGCCGAGGAGGAGCCCCGGGGCTACGTGTGCGTCTATCCGTTCGTGCGCTCGCTGGAGTGGTACCTCCTGGACGACGCCGAGCGGCGGACGATGCTGGCCGAGCACGGGCTGATGGCCCGCGACTACCCGGACGTGCGGGCCAACACGGTGGCCTGCTTCGCGCTGAACGACTACGAGTGGATGCTGGCCTTCGAGGCCGACGAGCTGCACCGGATCGTCGACCTGATGCGGCACCTGCGGGGCGCGAAGGCCCGCGAGCACACCCGGATCGAGATCCCCTTCTACACCGGCGTCCGCAAGCCGGTCGGGGAACTGGTCAACGCGCTGCCGTAGGCGGTGTTTTCTGACTGGCCGGGCAAAACCTCCGTCTCCCATACCTGATCTCCTGGTTCTTGTCACAATCGGGAAGGAAATCCCTTGGGAGCGGGGGTGTACGGGTGGCACGTTCCAGAACTCCCGGAAGACACGGACGGCGCCGGGCGAAGCCGCGGCGGCGGTGGCGGGCGGGCGCCGGTGGGGTGGTGCTGGTGCTCGGGAGCCTGGCTGGGTGGTTCGCCCTGGAGCGCCCGGACGTGGGCGGAGGAGGGGCGCTGCCGTGGGCCACGCCCGCCGCGGCCGGTGCCGGAAAGCCGGTCGTGACAGAAACGCCGGTCGTGACGGACATGCCGATCGTGACGGACGCGCCGGTCGCGACCGGCGCGGCGAGCCAGGCGAGTGTGGCGGAGCCCTCCGCGATCAAGGCCGAGGGACAGCACACCGACAAGAAGGCCGCCGAGCACTTCCGGACCCGCTGGGGATCCGGCGACCCGGCCGTCAAACACCTCAAGGACATCCGCACCGTCGGCGGATATCTGCGCATCTACACCGACCTGCCGGAAGAGGCGGACAACTCGAAGAAGGCCCTCACCCTGTGCGAACGCGGCCTCGACTACCTCCGCGAGCAGGGCGTCACCGACCCCGTGGTCTTCGTCCAGGCGGAGTTCGGGGAGAACGGCAACCCGATCCTCGCCAACATCCTCGGCCCCGCCGACACGACCTGCCGTGTCACCCATCCCGACACCGACTGAACCCGTGGGGTGCTGCCCTGGGGGCTCAGCGGATACGGACGCGGGTTTTGAGGCAAACCTCGCACCGCTGCGTGATGACGCGGCCGATCGCCTCAATCGTCACCCAGCGATGACGAAAATGGACAAGGCTCACATAGATTTCCCTACCCGCGCCGGGCGGTCGGTACGCGCTGTCGCCAGCTGATCACTCGGTGGGTTCGAGTTTGAGCGAGACGGAGTTGATGCAGTATCGGTCGTCGGTGGGCGTGGCGTAGCCCTCGCCGTGGAAGACGTGCCCGAGGTGGGAGTCGCAGCGCGCGCAGCGCACCTCGGTGCGGACCATGCTGTGGCTGTGGTCCTCGATCAGGGTGACGGCGTCCGACTCCGACGGCTCGAAGAAGCTCGGCCACC
This sequence comes from Nonomuraea sp. NPDC059007, assembly GCF_042740555.1. Taxonomy (NCBI): domain Bacteria; kingdom Bacillati; phylum Actinomycetota; class Actinomycetes; order Streptosporangiales; family Streptosporangiaceae; genus Nonomuraea; species Nonomuraea sp. NPDC059007. The sequence continues at coordinate 45,354 of NZ_JBHYJD010000044.1, forward strand.
CGCAGTGCGATTCGAACTTGGCCTGCGACCGGAACAGCTCCGCCCCGCACGCGCGGCAGGAGTAGACGCCCTCGGTCTTGGTGTCGACGTACTCGCCGGTGAAGGGCCGCTCGGTGCCGGCCTCGCGCAGCACGTGGAACTCCTCGGGCGAGAGCTTCACTCGCCACTCGGCCTCGCTCTTGACCACCTTGTCCATGAGTCCAGCGTACGAGATCCGGCAAAAAGAGATCTCCGCAGGGGGAAGCATCCTTTCTGGGGCGAATCTGCGTCTTTATCAGTATGGGGGGCGTCATCGCCTCCTGTACTGGGGTGAGATCACCCGTCTGGTCGTCCGAGCGGCACAGCCCACGCCCGTGCTGGCGTCGCCGACGACCGTAAGGCCGGCCGGGCGACGCGCCAGCGCCCGGAACGGTGTCGAGTGATCTTCTGTCCGTCCGTCGAGCCCCCGGTCCCGCCACCGGCCGGGCTCCGGACGGCGCCCCTATCTCTTTTCCTGATGCTTCTCTTTTGTCGCCTTTCTCGCGGTGAGCTGTCGTCGCGGCGCCTTGCCGCCGCGATCTGTTGTCACTGCGAGTTTCCGTTACGGCTGTCGCCACCCACCCGCCACCCGCCGCCGTGCGCGGGCGCCGATCGTGGGGATCGCTTCTCACGTCGGACACCTACCGCGCCGCCACGGCCCTTCCTTGACCACCCGACCGGGAACCCGCCGCCGGTGCCTGGAGCCTGGTGTCGGTTTCTTGACGGGGGTGGCGAGTATGGTCGTGGGCATGGCATCGCCGTACATAGAGCTTGAAGTCGGAGAGCGGATCGTCAAGGTCACCAACCCCGACAAGGTGTACTTCCCTGACATTGGGATCACCAAGCGGGAGCTGGTGGAGTACTACATCAGCGTGGGCGCAGGCGCCCTGCGGGCCATGAAGGATCGCCCCACCAACCTCAAGCGCCATCCCGACGGCATCCAGACCGAGGCCATCTACCAGAAGCGCATGCCGCCCAAGCATCCCGACTGGCTGCGGACGGCCACGGTCACGTTTCCGAGCGGGCGTAAGGCCGACTCGCTGCGGGTGACCGAGGTCGCCGCCATCGCCTACTGCGCCAACCTCGGCACCATCGACTTCCACCCCTGGCAGGTGCGGGCCCAGGACGTCGAACATCCCGACGAGCTCCGCATCGACCTCGACCCGCAGCCCGGTCTGCCCTTCGACGCCGTGCGGAAGGCCGCGTTCCTCACCCGGGAGGTGCTCGACGAACTGGGCATGACCGGGTTCGCGAAGACGTCCGGCAACCGCGGCGTGCACGTCGCCGTTCGTATCCAGCCGAACTGGGACTTCGTCGAGGTGCGGCACGCCGGGATCGCCCTGGCCAGAGCCGTGGCCGACCGCGCGCCCGACCTGGTCACCACCGCCTGGTGGAAGGAGGAGCGGGGCGATCGGGTGTTCATCGACTTCAACCAGAACGCCCGCGACCGTACCGTCGTCAGCGCCTACTCCGTCCGCGCCCGCCCGGAGGCGCTCGTCTCCGCCCCCGTCACCTGGGACGAACTGGCCGACGCGGAACCCGCCGACTTCGACCTGCGTACGATGCCCGCCCGCTTCGCCGACAAGGGCGACGTCCACGCCGCCATCGACGACGAGGCCTACCCCCTGGACCAGCTCCTGGAGTGGTACACCAAGGACGACCGCGGCGACATGCCCTACCCGCCCAACTACCCGAAAATGCCCGGCGAGCCGATGCGCGTCCAGCCCAGCAAGGCCAGAGCCAACAAGGACAAGGACTAGAGGCGCGGTACATCGAGCAGGATTCGAGAAGCGGGCCCATCCCGGCGCACCTAACGTGGGCGCCATGGCCCACCTGGAATTCGTCACCCTAGAGGTGCCCGACCCCGCGGACGCCGAGCGCTTCTACGCCGCCGCCTTCGGTTTGGACGAGCGGCTGCGCCTGCGAGCCTCGGACGCGCCCACGTCAGGCTTCCGCGGCTTCGCCATGTCGCTCGTCGTCGCCCAGCCCTCCACCGCCGACAGCCTCTACGGCACCGCCGTCGAGGCCGGTGCCACGCCCCTGAAGCCGGTCGCGAAGTCCCTGTGGGGCTACGGCGGCGTCTTGCAGGCCCCGGACGGCACGATCTGGACGATCGCGAGCGCGTCGAAGAAGGACACCGGCCCGGCGACACGAAAGATCGACGAGATGGTGCTGCAACTGGGCGTACAGGACGTGGCGGCGACCAAGCGGTTCTACGTCGAGCACGGGTTCGAGGTGACGAAGAGCTACGGGAGCAAGTACGTCGAGTTCTCGCCGCCGTCCAGTCCTCTCGCGCTGTCGCTCTACAAGCGCAAGGCCTTGGCCAAGGTCGCCGGGGTTCCGCCCGAGGGGAGCGGGTCGCACCGGCTGCTCCTCGGCAGTGACGCCGAGCCCTTCACCGATCCGGACGGCTTCGCGTGGGAACCGTCAGCCTGAGCCGCATCCGAGAGGCCCCACCCGCGACGCGGAAGCCCCCGCTGTGTGAGCAATACACGAACGGTGGTGACGAACGCCTCTAGGCTGCGGATCGCCCCCGTCCTACCGTTCGGACATGGTCAAACGCTTCGCCACCATCCTGGGTGCGATGCTGCTGGCAACCTCGACGCTGGCAGTACCGGCTCAAGCGCTCCCGCCCCCCACCTTCACCTGCGAGAGCGGGGGTGTGCGCGAAGACGGCTTCGGCGCTCTTCGCGTGCATGGCTCGACCTGCGGGGGTATCTGGACCGGGGCCGCCGACGCGGAGGTGGTCCTCAAGTCCGGCCCGGACGCGGGGAAGTACTTCTGCGAGTTCGTGTTCTTCTTCACGACGAGCAGCGGTGTGCTGGGGATGACCTGCCACCGCCTCTGACGCCGCGAGCAATGAAGCGTTCACGTTTCACGCTGAGAAGCGTCACCGGGGCGTGATCGGAAGCTGGCACGCTTGGCCGACGATCAGGAGCGGGGGGACGTAGAGGTGCGCCAGCGTACGACGGTGACCATCCTGGCGGTGCTGGTGCTGGCGTTCTCGGGGCTGGTCGGTGCGGATACCTGGCAGGCGATCGCGTGTGCCGTCAAGCCGTCCGGCCCACCCGTGATCGTCGCGGACCGTGAGGAAATCTCGAGGTTCTGGGCCAAGGAGAAACCCGACGGGCCGGTGGCGACCAGCCGCCTCATCGTCAAGCAATTCCCGGGCGAGCCCGACCCGCCCCCTCTGATCGGCCTGGAGCGTAACGGGCCGCCAGGCTGTCCCGAGAAGTAGAGGCTCTAGCGGCCGGGGGCCGTTCTGTAGAGGGCGAAGTGGGTCAGGTACGGCTGGGCGCGGTGGGCGGTGATGCGTAGGCGGAACTCCCTGGCCGGTTACCGGCTCGGCCAGGGTGAGGATGCGTTTGTAGCCGATCGTGCCCGCGGCGGCGATCTGGTGCCAGGTGCCGTCGGCCTGCCGTACCTCCACCACGGCTGACTCGACCTGCTGGCCGTGGCGGATGTCCTCCGCCAGGACGACCTTGTCGACCTCGTGTGCGGTGGGCAGCGTGATCTCCAGGGGGCCGGTGACCTTCCAGGAGGTGTCCTGGTCGCCGTCTACGGCCGGGTGGCCGGGATTCACGCCGGTGGCCAGGTTGAAGGGGAACTCGCGGTCCAGTCTGGCTCGCCACTCGCGCAGCCTTGCCACGTCGGGGGCGGGTAGCCTGCCCTCTTTGTCCGGGGGGATGTTGAGCAGCAGGACGGCGTTGCGGCCCACGGACGTGAGGTAGATGTCCATGAGCTGGCCGACCGTCTTGGGCTGCTGGTCGGGGTGGTAGAACCAGCCTGGGCGGATGCTGACGTCGACCTCGGCGGGCCACCACTGGAGGTGGGTGGCCGTGGCGGCCTCGGTGAGGGCGGTGCGGCTGCCGGTGTCGGGGCTGCCGGGGAGGACGGCGTAGTCGATGTGGGCCTCGCCGGTCAGGCGTACGGGGATGGGGCTCCACTCGTTCTCGCGGGCCAGGCCGCCCTCGTTGCCGACCCAGCGCACGTCCGGACCGGCCACGGCGATCGTGGCCTGGGGCGCCAGGTCGCGGATGAGGGCGTACCAGCTGTCGAAGTCGTATTTCTCGGTCTTGCCCGGTGGGATGCGGCCCAGCGAGCCGTCGAACCAGACCTCGTCCACCTGGCCGTATTCGGTGAGCACCTCATAGAGCTGGTTCAGCATGTACGCGCCGTAGTCGGTGGCCTCGTAGGTACGCGTTCCGGCCGGAGGGCGGGTGTCGCCTTCGACCGGGGTGGGGATGCGGCGGGGGGAGCGGGGGCTGCCGTTGGCGTAGACGCCGCGGGCGTAGGAGTTCTCGTCGGCCGGGGAGATGTACACGCCGACCTTCAGGCCGTGCTCGCGGGCGGAGCCGGTGAAGGCGCGCAGGACGTCGCCCCGGCCGTCGCGCCAGCTGCTCGCGGCGACGGTGTGGGTGGTGTAGCGGGAGGGGTAGAGGACGAAGCCGTCGTGGTGCTTGACGGTGAGGATGGCCAGCCCGAACCCGGCCGCCTTCAGCTCGCGGGCCCACTGGTCGGTGTCGAGGGCGGTCGGCTGGAACAGGTCCGGGTCCTCGTCGCCGTAGCCCCACTCCTGGCCGGTGAAGGTGTTGATGCCGAAGTGGAGGAAGGCGGTCTGTTCCAGGCGTTGCCAGTCGTACTGGCGCCGGGTGGGCCGGAGCATCGCGGCCTTGGCCACCAGCGAGGCCGGGTCCTCCGCCGCGCTCACCGGCAGCCGCCAGCCTGGCTCCAGGGCGTCCGTCGGGAGCGGGGCCCCGGGGCTGGGGTCGTTCGGCGCCGAGGCCGGCGTGCTCAGGAGGGTGGGGGTGTAGGCGCCGGTGAACGGGGTGACCATGGCCCGGCTGACCAGTGCCTTCATGTCGTGGCCCAGGCCGATGGTGTCGGTGAGCTTCGGGGCCCTGCCCTCGGCCGAGGTGAGCGGGGGGAGCGGGGCGCCGTCCAGGTACGCCCACAGGGTCGCGCCGGTCGGGGCCGGCTCGTAGGCGAGGGCCACGGTGTGTTCCCTGCCCGGCTCTGGGGCTTCCACCGTGGCCTTGACGTCGGCGAAGCCGTACTCCATCTCGGTGGCCGTGCGGTGACGGAACCAGATGCCGCCGCCGATGGACAGGATCGTGGCCGACGCGTTCTGGGCCGTGTCCGGGGTGTATGCGGCTTCCACGGCGATCGGGTGGTCCACGGTGGCCGCGCCGAGCGGTCGCGCCGGGTGGTAGGTCAGGCCTTCCGCGCCGCCCTTCAGGCGTACTCCGGCGCCGATCTCGTGTTCCTCGCCGCCGGTGCGCCTGGTCAGCCGCCCGGCGGCGACCTCGCCGGTGGCCGGGGTGTAGCCGGTCCTGGTCGTGAACGATCCGCCGAACCCGACGTCCAGCACCATGCTTGCCCCTTGCTTCCTCAGAGGTCGGATGACCGCCGAGATCGTATGCGTGTTTCTGCGTGGTTGGCCAGAGTTGCCAGCAGATTCATCCAACCTTGAACGTGACCGAACAAGGTTCTAGAGTCGGCCCATGAGCATCGGACTGACCGAGGAACATCGGGCGCTGGCCGAGTCCGTACGCGGGCTGGCCGGACGCGGGATCGACCGGGCGGCGCTGGCGCGGCAGGGCCTGTTCGGCGTCCACGTGCCGGAGTCGCGCGGCGGCCAGGGCTTCGGGCTGCCGGAGCTCTGCGTCGTGCTGGAGGAACTGGGCCGGGCCCGCGCCGGCGGCACGTTCCTGCCCACCGTCCTGGCCGCCGCCGTCCTCGGCGACGGCAACCCCCTGCTCGACGGCCTCGCCGACGGCACCCTCACCGCCACGGTCGTCCTCTCCGGTACGGCTACCGCCCTCGGCCCCGCCGGCGCCGATCTCTTCCTCGTGCCCGTGGACGGCGGCTGGGCACTGCTCGACCGATCGTCGGTCACCGCCGAGCCCCTGGAGGGCGTGGACCTGGACCGCCCGCTCTGCGCGGTGACCGTGACCGAGGTGCCCGAGGGGCGGGAGCTGGGGCCGGTGCCGGTCAGGGAGCTGGCGGCGGTGCTGATCGGGGCCGAGGCGTGCGGCCTGGCAGCCTGGGCCGTGGACACCGCCGCCTCCTACGCCAAGGTCCGCGAGCAGTTCGGCCGGCCGATCGGGCAGTTCCAGGGCGTCAAGCACCGGGTCGCCGCCGCGCTGGTCGCCCTGGAGCAGGCCCGCGCCGCCGTCTGGGACGCCGCCCGCGCCCTCGACACGGCAGGCCGTACAGCGGCGGGCCGTAAAGCGGCAAGCGGTATAGACGCGGATGAGGCGGGGCTCGCGGTGGCGGTGGCGGCGGTGCTCGCGCCCGACGCGGCCGTGCGCTGCACCGCGGACGCCATCCAGGTGCTGGGCGGCATCGGCTACACCTTCGAGCACGACGCGCACCGCTACTACCGCCGCGCCCTGTCCGGCCGCATGCTGGCCGGCGACCCGGGCGAGTGGAGCGAGCGCGTGGCCCGCCTGGCCGCCGCGGGCACGCGGCGCGCCATGGAGCCCGACCTGCCCGAGGAGGCGGCGGCGCTGCGGGCGCAGATCCGGGCGCGGGCGCGGGAGCTGGCCGGAGAGGAGCCCCTCGCCCGGCTCGGCCGTTTCGCGCGGGAGGGCTGGATCATGCCCCATCTGCCCAAGCCGTGGGGCCGGGCCGCCACCCCGCTGGAGCAGGTCGTCATCCACCAGGAGTTCCGCGAGCTGAAGCGGCCCAACCTGGGCATCGCGGCCTGGGCGGTGCCCTCCATCGTCGCCTACGGCACTCGCGAGCAGCAGGAACGTTTCCTGCCCGGGACGTTCACCGGCGAGATCGTGTGGTGCCAGCTGTTCAGCGAGCCCGGCGCCGGATCCGACCTGGCGGGACTGTCGACCAAGGCCACCCGGGTGGAGGGCGGCTGGTCGTTGAGCGGGCAGAAGATCTGGACGTCGCTGGCCCAGTACGCGCACTGGGGCATCTGCCTGGCCAGAACCTCCCCTGACAAGCACCGGGGCATCACGTACTTCCTGGTCGACATGGCCACGCCGGGCGTCACCGTCCGGCCGCTCAAGGAGATCAACGGCGAGGAGATCTTCAACGAGGTCTTCCTCGACGACGTCTTCGTCCCCGACGACCTGGTGGTCGGCGAGGTGGACCACGGCTGGAAGGTGGCCCGCGACACCCTCTCGCACGAGCGCGTCGCCCTCGGCGACTCCTGGGGGCCCGGCTCGCAGCACACCGACATGATGCGGCTGGTCACCGCCCGCGACGGCCTGCGTCCGTCGCAGTGGGAGCAGGCCGGCCGGTTGTGGGCGGAGGGCCAGGCGATCTCCGCCCTCGGCCTGCGGGTCACGCTGTCCCAGTTGTCGGGCGGCGGCGCCGGCACCGCGGCGAGCGTACGCAAGCTGCTCGGCATGCGACACGCGCAGGCGATCTCGGAGTTCTGCTGGTCGGTGGACCCGTCCAGCCGCTACTGGAACCGCATGATCCTCACCACCCGCGCCTTCACCATCGGCGGCGGAACCACGGAGGTGCAGCTCAACATCATCGCCGAGCGCGCGCTCGGGCTGCCCCGCGACCCTTAGAGTGATCGTCGTGAGTGAGGCCGCCGACACGATCCGGGCGCGGCTGCTGGCCGCGTTGCACCGCGAGGCCGGGCCGCCGCCCGCCGCGCCGGGCCCCGACGGCCTGTGGGCCGACATCGACTACGCCGACCTGGACGTGACCGTCTGGGGGCCGTTCGAGCACCTGGTCAGGCTCAGGGCGCTGGCCCCGGCCGAGCCGGAACCGGCCACGCGCGCCCTGGACGCCTGGCTGCGGATGGACCTGCGCTGCCCCAACTGGTGGTACGACCAGCTCGGCGCCCCGCGCGTCCTCGGCGACGCCGCGCTGCTGCTCGGGATCGCGCACGACCCGCGGCTCACCCGGATACTCGGGCGGGCCGCCGTGACCGGGATGACCGGCCAGAACCTGCTCTGGGCGGCCGAGGTCGTCATCCGCCGCTGCCTGCTCGACGGCGACGACGAGGGGCTCGCCGAGGCGTTCGGCCAGGCCGCGACGCTGCTGGTCCCGGGCGATGGCGAGGGGATCCAGCCCGACCACAGCTTCCACCAGCACGGCCCGCAGCTCTACTCGGGCGGCTACGGCCACAGCTTCGCCGTGGACATGGCGGCCCTGGCCACGCTGGCAGCGGGCACCCCGATGGCGTTGCCGGAGGAGGCGATGGAGGTCCTGGCGGCCTACCTCCTCGACGGGCAGCGCTGGATGATCCACGCCGGCCGCTACGACATCGCCTGCATGGGCAGGGAGAGCACCCGCGAGGGCAACGCCGCCCGCGGCCCCGCCCTGGAGGTGGCCGCCCGGTCCCTGGCCGCGGGCGGCGGGCCCCGCGCGGAGGAACTGCTCCACTTCGGGCAGGGCCCCGGCACCGGCGCCCGCTACTTCTGGCGCTCCGACTACCTGGCCGTCTACCGTCCTGGCTGGTCGGCGGCGGTCAAGACCTCCTCGACCCGCACGGTCCTGTCCGAGGCGGGCAACGGCGAGGGCCTGAGCGGGCGGCACCTGTGCGACGGCGTCACGCACCTGTGGCGCACCGGCGAGGAGTACCACGCGCTCTGGCCCGTGCAGGACTGGCGCCACCTGCCGGGCACCACCGTCGCCTACCGGGGCGGGCCGCTGCCCGCCGCCGACTTCGGCCAGGACACCGGCGGCTCCGACTTCGCCGGCGGCCTCACCGACGGCCCCTACGCGATGGCCGCCATGCACCTCGACCGCGACGGCGTACGCGCCCGCAAGTCGTGGTTCTTCTTCCTGGACGAGTACGTGGCGCTCGGCGCCGGCATCACCTGCGCCGACCCGGACGTCCCCGTCCACACCACCATCGACCAGACCACGCTGACCGGCGAGGTACGCCTGGCCGACGGCACCCTCCACCACAACGGCGTCACCTACTTCTTCCCGCACCCGGCCCCGCTGACGGTCCGCTCCGGCGCGCGTTCGGGCAGCTGGGCCGCGGTCAACCGCTCGCAGTCGGCGCGCGAGCTGTCGGCGGACGTCCTGGAGATCTGGCTCGACCACGGCCGCGCCCCCTCCGACGCCACCTACGCCTACATCGCCGTCCCCGGCCCGCCCGCCGACACGCTGACCGCCCCGCGCCCGCTGACCGTCCTCGCCAACACCCCCGACATCCAGGCGGTACGGCACAGCACCCTCGACCTCACCCAGATCGTCTTCCACCGCCCCGGCACCCTCGCGCTGCCCGGCGGCTCCATCACCACGGACCGCCCGATCCTGGTGCAGGTACGCGGCCCGTCAGCCCTGTCCGCCGCCTGCCCCTTCGGCACCGGCGGCCAGGCCAACCTCACCCTCGACCACCACGGCACCACCCGCGAGCTCGCCCTGTCGCTGCCGCCCGGCCCGACCCTCACCCTTCCCGCCGCCCGCTAGAGCGGGGGTAGTACGGGGCGGCCAGGTGGGCGTAGACGATCGTGTTCTCCTCGTAGCTGCCCGCCCTGGCGTCGAAGGCGCCGCCGCAGGTGACCAGGCGCAGCCCGGGGTAGGCCAGCTTGCCGTACACCTTGCGGGTGGGGAAGCGGGTCTTGGGGGTGTGCTCGACCTTGTCCACCAGGAACACCGCCACCGACCGGTCGGCGCGCAGCACCTGCACCTGGTCGCCCTTCTTCACGTTGCGCAGGTACGCGAAGACGGCCGGTCCCGTCCTGGTGTCGAGGTGGCCGGTGATGACGGCGGCGCCGCGCTGGCCGGGGACCGGGCCGTAGCGGTACCAGCCGGCCAGGTTCGGGGGGTTGAGCGGCGGGTTCTCGATGGCGCCCTTGGTGTCCAGGCCCAGCTCCATCAGCGGGGCGGACACGCCTATGGAGGGGATGTAGACGGCGGTGGGGCGGGCGGGCTCCATCGGGGCGGCGATCCGGCCGCCCTTGGGGATCTCGAGGTCGCGGGGCGGAGCGGGGGTGGCGGCGGCCGGGGGCGGGGGCGGGGTGAACAGGCCGTTCAGGCCGAGGGCGATCAGCGCGATCCCGGCCAGGGAGACGGCGCCCGCCCCGGCCAGGATGAGCCTCTGGGCCAACTACGCGCCGCCCTTGCGCCGCCGTACCGCGAAACCGGTGAGACCCGCGCCCGTCAGGAGCGCGGCGCCGCCGACGGCGAACGGCCAGACGGCGGCCTCGCGCGCCAGCCCGCCGGCGCCCGTCTCGGGGTGGCCGTCGGGGACCCTGCGCTCGTCCTCGTCGACGGGCTTCCACGGGTGCTTCGGCTCGTCCTCCCGCGGGGGCTCGGACCAGGAGTCCTGCGGCTTCGGGCCGTCCGACCAGCTGTCGGCCGGGTTCGGGGCGGACGACCACGGGTCCTCCGGCTCGCCCTCGCCCGAAGGCTCGTCGCAGGGGATCAGCGGGAGCGGCAGGCAGGTGGAGACCACCGTGGCGGTGTCCGATGCGGTCTCCGCCGTGGCCGTGCCGATGCCGGCGGCGAGGCTCACCCCGCCGATCACGAACGCCACCAGGGCTCCGGCGGCTGCGAGTCGTCGCGCTAATGCCATGGGCCGAGCCTCGCGAACTATTGGACCTGGAGTCAAGTAGTGTGACCGAAGTGAAACGCGTCACTCCTAGGTCTGGATGATGGCCGCCTTCTCCCTGGTGTACTCCAGGACGGCGTCGTGGCCGTAGCCCGAGTCCTTCACCCCGCCGAACGGCAGGCCGGGCGGCATCTGGCGGAAGGTGTTCACCCAGACGGTGCCGCTCTGCAGGTCGCGGACGAACCGGTGGGCGCGGGCCAGGTCGCGGGTCCAGACGCCGGCGGCCAGGCCGTACGCGGAGTCGTTGGCGATGGCGAGCGCCTCGTCATCGGTGTCGAACGGCATGGCCACCGCCACCGGCCCGAAGATCTCCTCCTGGCAGACGCGCAGCGCGTTGTCCCCGGCGGTGTAGAGCGTGGGGGAGACCCAGTAGCCGCCGGGCAGCGCGGGGACCACGTCGGCGCCGGTCAGGCCGCCGAAGACCAGCTCCGCGCCCTCCTTCTCGGCGATCTCCAGGTAGGAGGCCACCCGCTCGTACTGGCCGGCCGAGACGATCGGGCCCATCGTGGTGGCCAGGTCGAGCGGGTCGCGGAGGATGACGCCCCTGGCGGCCGCGGTGATGCGGGCGAGCATCTCGTCCCAGATCGAGCGGTGGATGAGGATACGCGAGCCGGCGACGCAGACCTGCCCGGCGTTGCCCGTGTAGATCGAGTTGACCGTCACGCCCTCGGCCGCCCTGTCGAGGTCGGCGTCGGGGAAGACGATGTTCGGGGACTTGCCCCCGAGCTCGAACGTCATCGGCTTGATGCCGGCCGCCCTGGTGATCGCCAGGCCGGTCTCCGTGGAGCCGGTCAGGCTGATCTTGTTGACGCCGGGGTGGCGGACCAGCGCGTCGCCGGCGTCCTCGCCCATGCCGGCGACGATGTTGAGCACGCCGGGCGGGAAGACGTCGGCCAGCAACTCACCCAGCCGCAGCACCGAGACGCTCGCCTGCTCGGCCGGTTTCACGATCACCGTGTTGCCGGCGGCGAGGGCGAAGGCGGCCTTGGCGGAGAACGTCGAGATCGGGCTGTTCCAGGGGATGATGCAGACCGCCACGCCGTACGGCTCGCGCCGCGTCATGCCCAGCGCGTCGGGGCCGAGGATGACGGTGTCGCCCTTGACCGCCTCCAGGCACTGGCCGGCGGCGATCTGCCACAGGTAGGCCATGCCGGGCAGGTCTCGCTTCAGGGTGTCGCGCAGGATGCGGCCGTTGTCCGTGGTCTCCAGGGTGGCCAGTTCCTCGGTGTGCCGGGTGAAGATCTCGGCCACCTGCCGCAGGAAGTGCGCGCGGCCCAGAGCGGGCAGGGCGGACCATCTGGGCAGCGCCTTCCTGGCGGCGGCGACGGCGGCTTCCGCGTCGGCCTTCCCGCCAGCGGGGATGCGGGCCCATACCTCTCCGGTGGCCGGATTGACCGAGTCGAGGGTCCTGCCGTCGGCCGCGGGGACGAGCTTTCCGCCGATGAGGTTGCGGTAGTCAATCACGAGACCAAGCATATGCTTGGTTGGGATCAGTGGCCATAGGATGGCCGCCATGCAGCTGGCTCCCGGCGTCCGTGCCGCCGTCACCGACCGCCATGGCGGTGTGAGTGCCCCGCCGTACACCTCGCGCAACCTCGGTGGGCTGGTCGGCGACGACCCCGAGGCCGTGCTGGCCAACCGGGCGGGCCTCGCGGCCGAGCTGGGCGTGCGCGGGATCGTCTTCATGAAGCAGGTGCACGGCGCGGACGTCGTCCACGTCGGCGAGCCCTTCGGGGACGATCCGCCGCCGGTGGACGCCGTGTTCACCGGCGAGCCCGGCCTGGCGCTGGCCGCGCTCGGGGCAGACTGCCCGGCCGTGCTGGTGGCCGATCCGGTGGCGCGGATGGTCGGGGCGGCCCACTCCGGCCGGCCCGGCACCGAGGCCGGGATCGCCGGCGCGCTGGTGCGGGCCATGGTGGACAAGGGGGCGCTGGCCGCGCGGATGGTGGCGCTGATCGGGCCGGGGGCGTGCGGGCGCTGCTACGAGGTGCCCGAGGACCTGCGCGCGCGGGTGGCGGGCCGCGTACCCGAGACTCACTCCACGACCTCCTGGGGTACGCCCGCGCTCGACCTGCCCGCGGGCATCAAGGCGCAACTGCTGGCGGCGGGCGTGGGCGAGGTGCGCCACGACGCGCGCTGCACGATCGAGACCGGCGACCTCTACTCCCACCGGCGCGAGCAGGTCGCCGGGCGGTTCGCCGGGCTCGTCTGGCTGGAGTGAGCCCGGGTCAGCTCTTGCGGCCGCCCTGTCCCCGGGCGAAGGCCCAGTTGACCAGCGCGAGGCCGCCCCAGATCGGCACCAGGCCGTTGGTGCTGGAGTCGAGGGCCAGCAGGACGATGGTGGCGGCGGTGCCCAGGACCAGCGAGACGATCGCCAGCGCCAGCCGCATGGCGTCGGACACGCTGCTCTGGCGCGCCACCTGCTTGGCGCTGGGCAGCCTGGCGACGCGCTCGTCGACCCTGCGATCGATCTCGGCGCTCATCTTGTCGATGAAGGACTCGACCACCGCGTCCTCGTACTCGGGTCCGAGGTCGCGGCGGGCCGAGACTGCCGCGCGTACGTCATCGCCGGTGCTCATATGTCGAGATATAACGGCTTTGGGGGTCAGCGGGCAAGGATGTCGTCGAGGTTATAGGCAACAGGTCTTTCAAGCTGCTCGTAATTGCAGGATTCGGGTGTCCGGTCGGTCCGCCAGCGCCGGAACTGGGCCGTGTGGCGGAACCGGTCACCCTCCATCGCGTCGTAGGCCACCTCCATCACCAGCTCCGGCCGCAGCGGGATGAACGACAGGTCTTTCTTGGCGTTCCACCGCGAGACCGCGCCGGGCATGCGCTGGCCGCCGCGCGCGGGCGTGGCGGCGGGGCCGCCCTCCTGCGCCTGAAGGATCGCCTGGTCGGCCCACGCGCCCCACGGATGCTCGCCGAGCTGGGCGAGGTACGGCTTGAGCTCCTCCACCAGCTCCGCCCGGCGCGCCATGGGGAACGAGGCGGCCACGCCCACGTGGTGCAGCTTGCCGTCGGGGCCGTAGAGGCCGAGCAGGATCGAGCCGACGATCGGGCCCGTCTTGTGCTCGCGGTATCCGGCCACGACGACGTCGGCGGTGCGTTCGTGCTTGACCTTGAACATGGTGCGCTTGTCGGGGATGTACGGCTGGTCGCCGGGTTTGACGATGATGCCGTCGAGCCCGGCACCCTCGAACATCTCGAACCACTCGCCGGCCTGCTCGTCGTTCCTGGTGACCGGGGTGAGGCGGATGGCGCCCGTCTGCCCCTTGTCAGGAAATATCCCCTCAAGGCGGGCGCGGCGGTCGGCGAACGGCGTCTCCATCAGCGACTCCTCGCCCAGCGCCAGCAGATCGAAGGCGATGAACGAGGCCGGAGTCGTCTCCGACAACATCTTCACCCGCGAGGCCGCCGGATGGATGCGCTGCTGGAGCTGCTCGAAGTTGAGGTGCGTGTCATGGATCAGCACGATCTCGCCGTCGACCACGCACTTGTCGGGAAGCTCGCGTTTCACCGCCTCGACCAGCTCGGGGAAGTACCGGGTGAACGGCCGCTCGTTGCGGCTGCCCAGGAACACCTCGTCGCCGTCGCGGAAGATGATGCAGCGGAAGCCGTCCCACTTCGGCTCGTAGAAAAGGCCGCCGTCCTGCTTCGGCATCGCCTTGACCGCCTTGGCCAGCATCGGCGGCACCGGCGGCAGCACCGGCAGGTCGAGCTGGATCTCGGTGGGCTCCTCCATCGGCTCACTCCCTCACATAGCGGTTGAACAGCACGCCGTCTTCCTCGAGCACCTGGGCCAGCGTCAGACCGCAGTTCGCGCTCTCGCCGTTGAGTATGCGCGCCGCCGTGCCACCGACCAGCAGCGGGCTCACCGACAGGCACAACTCGTCGATCAGGTCGGCCGCCGCGAGCTGCGCGTTGACCCGCGGCCCGCCCTCGCACAGGATCCGCTCCAGGCCACGCTCACGCAGCGCCTGTACGGCCAGCGGCATGTCGACCCGGTCCGCGCCCGCCAGGATCACCTCGGCCTGCCTGCCCGCCGCGGCCCGCCGGTCGGCGGGGGCCGCCTCGCAGGTGATGACGATCGTGGGCGACTCGGCCTCGGTGAACAACGGGCTGCCCAGATCGAGGTCGAGCCGGCGGGTGATCACGGCGATCGGCGGGGGGACCTCCCTGCCGGGTCTGCGTTTGGCGGGGCCGTACCCCTCGGTGCGGACGGTCGCGGCGCCCGCCAGGATCACGTCGGCCAGCCCGCGCAGGACCCCGAACACCCGGCGGTCGCCCTTGCTCGACAGCCCCCCGGACAGGCCCTTGAGCCAGGCGGCGCCGTCGGCGCTTGCCACCATGTTGACCCGCAGCCACGGCCGGCCCTCCGGGTAGGCGTAGGCCTGGACCAGGTCGGGGTTGTCATGGGTGTCCGGGTGAATGCGACGCACCCCTCTACCTTGGCACACACCCCCGACAACCAGCCCCCGCCACCGCTGCCCTGCGGGCAGGAGCGGCGAAACGCCCGGCCACCCGGAGCACCCAGGGCGGGAAAGGACCGGCACCCAGAAGCGGGGCTTCCGGGAGCCGGGCACCGTGGGCCGAGAAGCGCTCGGGAGGGGTGGTCGCCCCGAACAACACGTGCCCGGCGGAGGCCGTGTGGGGAGGCGGACCTGGGTGGGGGTGCGCGCGAGAGCGGTGAGGAGACGGGCGTGCGGGAGACGGCGGGTCTGGGTGCCGTGGGGGAGGGGGTTAGCCGGGTGTGTCCGGTGCGCTGGGAAGAGTCGGTGTGCCAGGAGGTGGTGGGCCGGGATGCGTGGGCAAGGGAAGGGGGTGTGCCGGGCGGGCGGGAAAGAGCGGGGTGGAATGGCGCAGGACGGGTCGGGTGGGTGGTTGGTGGAGGATATAGCGCTTTCGTGGATCTGAAAGACGTACGTGATGTCTTGTGCTTAACGTGGCGATAGGGCGTGGGGACTACAAGGAGGCCCGGTGGGTCTGGTCACTGTCGTGACATGGCTGTTCACTGCGATCGTCGGCATCTACCTGCTCTACCTCTGGCTGTCGGGCGGCGGCCTGCGACAACAGGCGACGAAGGTCACCCGCTTCCCGGTGGCGCTGATCTTCTCCCATCCGGCTCTCGCGATCTGCGCGCTGGCCTGCTGGGTCGCGTTCCTGCTCACCGGGAACCGGGTGCTGGCCTGGGCGGCGTTCGGAGTGCTCGCGGGCGCGGCGCTGCTGGGGTTCACGCTGTTCACGCGCTGGCTCGGCGGCGGCCGGCACGCCAAGGGCGCGGAGCGGCGGCTGCCCGTGCTGGCGGTGCTGCTGCACGGGGTGGCGGGGGTGACGACGTTCGTGCTGGTGCTGCTCACCGCGGCGGTGGCACGGGGCCAGTAGAGCCCCTGACCACGAGCTCGGGCCGCATCAGCAGCGAGCGGCCGGTGGCCGGCTCGTCGGACTCGACGCACTCGCGCAGGTGGGTGAACGCGGCGGCGGCCATGTCGGCCATGGGCTGGCGGACGGTGGTGAGCGGCGGCGCGGCCAGGTCGGCGAGGACGATGTCGTCGAAGCCGACGACCGAGACGTCCTGGCCGACGCGCAGCCCGGCGTCGCGCACGCCCGCGCTGACACCCAGCGCGCACATGTCGTTGATGGCGACGATCGCGGTGGGCGGGTCGTCCTCGCGCATCAGGTCGGCGGCGGCGCGCCGGCCGAGCCCGGCCACGTCGAGGTCGCCGTAGGGCTCGTCGGCGGCCCCCGACCACACGATGGCGTCGTCGGGGGAGAGCCCGGCGCTCTCCAGGGCGTCGCGGAAGCCGCGGAAGCGCTCGCGCCGGTTGACGCTGCGCAGCGCGCCGGAGACGAACGCGATCCTGCGGTGACCGAGCTCCAGCAGGTGGCGGGTGGCGAGCTGGGCGCCGATGACGTTGTCGACGCTGATGTTGACCATGCGGGACGGGTCGCCCGCCTGGGCGGTGCGGTCGAAGGCCACCAGGTTGAGCCCCTGCTCGACGAGGGGCAGCACGTGGTCGAGCGAGGGCAGCGAGGAGCAGAGCACGACGCCGCGGATGCCGTCGGCCCACAGCTCGTCGATGTAGGCGCGCTCGCGCTCGGGGTCACGGGCGCTGTTGCAGAGCAGCACGTGGTACCCGGCGGCCAGAGCGGCCCCTTCCAGGTGGAGCGCGAACGCGCCCCAGAACGGGTTCGCCACCGACGGCACGACCAGCCCGACCACCTGGACGCGCCCGGTACGCAACTGCCGCGCGGCGCGGTTGGGCCGGTAGCCGAGGTGCCTGATGGCCTCCTCGACCCTGGCCCTGGTCTCCGGCAGCATGCGGCCGGGGCGGCCGTTGAGGAAGTTGGACACGGTGCTGGGGGAGACGCCCGCGGCCTTCGCTACCTGGTGGATCGTTGCACCGCTCATGGCGGTCATTGTAGCGCCCCGCTGGAGGGTCCTGCTGCCCATGGTCTAGGGTGAAGCGTCGGTAAAACGTTGCACAAGGAGGTCGTGTGTTTCCCGTCGACGGCCTGAGGGACCTGCTCACCACGACGCACGCCGCGCAGTGGCGCCGGTTGCACGAGCAGTGCGACTGGTACCGCCGCCAGCGGCCGCCCGCGGAGCACCCGCGCGCCAGCATCACCTACTTCGGCCCCGCCGCCGCCAACCTGGCCCTGGCCTACCGGCTGACCGGCAACCGCGCGTACCTGGAGGAGGCCTGGCGCTGGATCTCGACCGCGATCTCCTATCCCCACTGGGGCAAGGCGCACCTGCCCGACCACGATCTGGACGCCGGCTGGCTGCTCCACGGGCTGTCGATGGCCTGCGGCTGGCTCGGCGACGACCTTGGCCCCGGCCGCCTGGAGGCGCTGTGCGCCAAGCTGCGCCTGCAGGGCCGGCGCCTGTACGACCACGCGGTCGCGAGCGAGGGCGGCTGGTGGTCCTCCAGCTACTGGCAGAACCACAACTGGATCTGCCACGCGGGCCTGGCCGCCGCCGGGTACCTGCTGGACGAGCCCGCCTGGACCACCCGTGCCCGGCGCAACCTGGAGACCGTCCTGGAACTGCTGCCCGAGGACGGCTCCGACAGCGAGGGCGTCGTCTACTGGCGCTACGGCGTGCCGTGGCTGGCCGTACACGCCGACCTGGTCGAACGCCTGGAGGGCGTGAGCCTGTGGGATCGCGGCGGCTTCCTGCGCAACACCTTCGGCTGGCGGCTGCATCAGTGCGCGCCCGGATTCGAGGAGAACGCCGACCACGGCGACTGCCACGACCGCCGCAGCGGCCACAGCCCGGCCCTGTACCACAAGCTCGCCGCCGTCTACCGCGACGGCCGCGCTCGCTGGCTGGCCGACCTGGTGTCGGAGCGTTTCCTGTGGCGCGAGGCGTACGAGTCGGGCGTCAAGCCGGGCATCATGCCCGAGGCCTACCTCGAACTCCTCTGGTACGACCCGTCGGTCGCCCCGGAGCCGCCGCGGGAGACCGGCGCCTACTTCCCCGACCTCGGCCAGCTCACCACGCGGACGAGCTGGGCCGGCGACGCCGCGTACCTCAGCTTCAAGTCCGCGCCCGGCGGCGGGCACCGCGCGTGGCGGGAGTCGCGGCGGCTGCGCGACGAGCGCGGCTGGGACACGCTGAGCGCGGGACACCACCACCCGGACGCGGGCTCGTTCGTGCTGGCCGCGCACGGGGCCTTCCTCGCCGTCGACGACGGATACTGCAACGCCAAGCGGGCGGCCCACCACAACCTCGTGCTCGTCGACGGCTCGGGCTGGGCGGGTGAGGGCCGCTACCACGTCTACAAGGACCTGCCCGACGACCGCGTGCCCGGCATGCGCGACGTGCTGGCCCTTGACGGCTTCGCCCACGCCACCTCCTCGACGGCGATGATGTTCCCCGAGGAGCTCGGCGTGCTGCGCTGCGACCGCACGCTCGTGGTCACCCCGCGCGGCCGTACCGTGCTGCTCGACACGCTGGCCGCCGCCGAGCCGCGCGCCTGGACCATGCTCCTGCACACCGACTGGCCCGCCGATCCGGGCGCCGCCGACCTGGCGCTGGTCTCGGGACCCGCCCTCGCCTGGGTACGTCGCCTGTCGCCCGAGCCCGTCGAGGTCACCCGGGACGTCACCGAGATCGAGGCCAACCCCACCTCCTCCACGCCGAGCCTGCGCATCGTGAAGACGCTGCACACCGTCCGCACCACGACCGCGCGGGTGCGGGAGGCGTGCCTCCTGCACACGATCGAGCCGTCCGCCGCCCTGCACCCCGCCCCGCCGACGTCCGCGCGCCTCCCCCTCGACAGCGGGTACGGCACGGCGCTGTCGTTCGACGGCGAGGTGGTCCTGCTGTCGCCCGCGGAGCGGAAGATCACGGCGGCCGGCATCGAGGCCGAGGCGGCGGCGGTCATCGTCTCCGGTGGCAGGGCGGCGCTGGTGGAGGCGGTCAGCGTACGGCGCGACGGCGAGCCGGTGCACGAGTCGCCGCGCCCGTGGACCGGCGTGGTCGACTGGCCCTAACCGCGCCCGGCGCCGAGATGCAGGGCGAGCAGAAGGGGGACGGTGGGCCCGTACAGCAGCGGCCCGAACGGCAGCACGATCGTGAGGATGCCCGCCGCCACCGCCGCGCCCAGGATCGCGAGGCTGGGCCCCGGCGCCCCGAACCCGCGCAGCGCCGTCATCGCCCACGCACGGGCCCCCGCGCCGGGTGCGCGGGCGGCGGCCACGGCCAGGTGCACGTGGTAGACGAGCGCGGCGGCCAGGACGCCGAGCTGCCCCCACAGCAGCGGCCCGGCCAGCTCGCCCGGCCGCCGCAGCAGGAACAGCACGTTCGCGCCGAGCAGCGCCATGGCGGCGGTGGAGGCGAGCGCGTGCGGGAGCAGCGGGCGCAGGTAGCCGGGGAAGGCGCGCAGCACCCCGGTGAACACCCGGTGCTCGCCCTCCTCCCGCCAGGCCCGCAACGCCGAGGCGGCGGCGGCCAGCGCGGGCAGCCACGTCACCACCCCCAGCGCCAGCAGGCAGAACGCGGCCCCGGCGAACGCCGGCACGGTCGCATACCCGAGCCACCGCACCATCACCTGATCCCACCGCCGCCCGCTCATGGCAGCAGGTGCTCCTCGACGGTTCCGCCCGTGAGCGTCACCCGGAGAACGCCGTCCGCCACCGCCACGCCGAGCACCGCGGGCTCCGCCCCCTCCGCCTGGTACACCGAGCAGAACGTGACCGGACCCCGCGCCGCCCAGTCCAGGCAGGTACGGGACCGCTGCGGGTCGTCGGCCAGACCCGGCGCGGGGAAGGCCGCGAGCACGGCCGGGACGTCGGCCACGTGCCGGCCGCGCAGTACCTCCTCGCCCCGCCACACGGTCGTGACCACGCCGCCGCCCTCGGCCGCCTCCACCGGCACCCCGGGCCGCAACCGCAGCACCACCGGCTCGTCCGCCTTCGGCGCCAGCGCGCACAGGTCGGCCAGGTAGCCGGAGCCGGCCAGCACCGTCCGGGTGAGGCGCACGCCCGGATAGGCGTCGTCGCAGCTCGCCGTGACCCGGGCGGGTTCGTCGGCGTCCAGCGTGCCGGTGGTCTCGGCGGGTTCCGCGCCGGGCAGGCCGGGGGCGGGGTGGGCGTCGGGCCCGGCGAAGTGGGCGCGCCACCGGTCCTCCGCGTAGGGGACCTGACCGGGGTCGGGCTGCCAGGGGGTGTGCTCGCCGTACAGGTAGAGGGCGAGTTTGTCGTGGTGGCCGTGGCTGCCGCCGTGCGGGCCGTAGTCGAGCACGGCGTGCACGCCACCCGCCCGCAGCACCGCGAGGCCCGCGTCGGGGAAACGCGTTCCCGGCGGTACGGCCGCGCGCGGCGGCCCGGCGAACCACCCGGAAAGGTAGGACTCCAGCCGGTCATGCCCGGGCCCGGCATCGGCCACGGCGCGGGCGGTGACGGCGGCCAGATGGTCGGGCGCCGCGAACCCGGCGGCCAGAACCCCCAGCTCCGCGTGCTCGGCGGCGGTGGCGGGCCGGTCGTAGGGGCCGTCGTGCAGCGCGGGCAGCACCCCGCCGGGTGAGGCCGTCCCGGCCAGCGCCGCGATCATGCCCAGCAGCCTGGCGGCGACCGCGTCCGGCAGGTCCCCTGGGCGGGTGCCGCGCAACTGCAGCAGGTAGGCGCGCAGCACGAAGCCGTGGTAGTAGGTCGAGGCCTCCCACTCCCAGCCGTCCGGCGCGACGGCCGCCAGGGCATGCGCGTGCAGCCCATGCGGACCCTCCAGCCAGCCCGCGCCCGCCGAGCCGCCCGCGTCCGCCGGGCCGCTGCGGATGAGGGTTGCGGCGTGGGCGGTGACGGCGCCGGCGGCGTTGAGCCAGGCGGTGTAGTTGGAGGTGAAGCGGTCCTGGGCGACGAGGGTGGCGCGGGCCTCGCGAGCCGCCCGTTCCAGCGAGTCCAGCAGGGGGAGGAGCGGATCCAGGCCGGGGACGTCGTGTTCGGCCAGCGTCCAGGCGGCGTGGCCGAGCGAGACCGCCCAGATCGCCTCGCTGAGCGCCTGGTGGAACATGCGGCCGCGGAGCATCCACGGCTGTGCCTGTTCGTGGCGGCCGCCGGAGGTGAGTTCCGTGTACCGCCGGCCGTACTCGATCAGTGGGGGGAGGGCTTGTGCGGGGGAGACGGCGGCGAGCAGGCGGATGCGGCGCGCGCACGCCTGGTGGGCCAGGGCGGCCCACGCGCCGCGGACGGCGGGGGTGTCCACGCGGCAGCCGTACGGGCAGCGCGCCCCCTCCGGCGGGAACGCGCCCGACAGCAGGCCGTCGTGGGCGAGTTCGACGCCGTGCACGCCGCAGACGTAGGCGTGCCACCAGCCGCCGCGCTCGCGTGGCAGGCGGGGCGCGTTCAGCGGGGCCATACGCCACCGTCGATGTCGAGCGTGGTGCCGGTGACGAAGCCGTTGCCAGGCGCGGCCAGGTAGACGGCGGCGGCGGCCACGTCGGCGGGGTCGCCCTCGCGGCCGGCCGGGATGCCGCCGACGATGGCCGAGCGCGCCTCGGCGGAGGTGAACGTGTCGTGGAAGGCGGTCTGGCCGATGAAGCCGGGGGCGAGGGCGTTCACGGTGATGCCCTGGGGCGCGAGTTCCTTGGCCAGGGCCTTGGTGAAGCCGATGACCCCGGCCTTGGCCGCCGCGTAGGCCGCCGAGCCGGGGCCGCCGCCGTTGTGGGCGGCCAGCGAGGACATCGTGATGATACGGCCCTTCGCGCCCATGTGCGGTACGGCGGCGCGGCAGGTGCGGAAGGTGGCGCCCAGGTTCACGTCGAGCGTGGCGGCGAACTGCTCGTCGGACATGCCGGCCACGGTAGACCGTCCCACCAGATGCCCGGCATTGCACACCACGACGTCCAGCCCGCCCAGGAACGCCACCACCTCGCCGACCAGGCGGCCCGCCTCCTCCGTGGAGGTCAGGTCGGCCTGCACGGCCAGCGCCTTGCGGCCGAACGCCTCCACCCGCGCCACGGTGTCCGCCGCGCCCGCCGAGCGCCCGTAGTGCACCGCCACGTCCGCCCCGGCCTCGGCCAGCGCCACCGCTATGGCGGCGCCGATGCCGTGTGCCGCGCCGGTGACGAGGGCTCGGGTGCCAAGCAGGTCAGTACTCATCAGAACTCCTTAGGAAAACAGGGAACGCAGGGCCGCGAACTTGCGCGGCAGGTCGTACTCGGCGCCGCCCTCGTGGCCGTTGTACCGGTACACCTCGATCGAGGCGGGACCGGCGTAGCGGTTGACGGCGGCGTAGACCGTGGAGGGCGGGCAGACGTTGTCCATCAGCCCGACCGAGAACCAGCCGGGGCAGGAGGCGCGGGCGGCGAAGTTGACGCCGTCGAAGTAGGACAGTGTGCTGAAGGCCGTCTCCGCGGCGAAGCGGTGGCCGCTCAGCCAGCGGCGGATCTCCGCGTAGGGGCCGTTGTCGGTGATCTCGGCCGCGCGCCGGTAGTGGCACAGGAACGGCACGTCGGCCAGCATCCCCGCCACGTCGTCGCGCAGCCCGGCGACGGCCAGCGCCAGCCCGCCGCCCTGGCTGCCCCCGGCCACCGCGACCCGTGAGCCGTCCACGTCGGGATGCGCCTTGACCGCGTCGACCGCGCGGACCGCGTCGGTCATGAGCCGCCGGTAGTAGTGGTGCTCGGGGTCCTCGATGCCGCGGGTGACGAAACCGGGCGCGGAGGAGCCGTGGCCGGCCGGGTGCACGTCCGGGGTGTCGGCGGTGGCTTTGCCGCCGCCGCCCTGGCCGCGGTTGTCCATGATCAGGTGGGCGTGCCCGGCCGCGCTGTAGGCCAGCGACTGGTACGGCAGGCCGCGCCCCCCGTTGTACCCGATGTACTGCACGACGGCGGGCAGCGGCGCGGTCCGATGGCGGGGAAGCAGCAGCCAGGCCTTGACCGGCTGCCCGGCCCACCCGCTGAACGTCACGTCCAGGACCTCGACCGTGGCCAGGCCGCCCGCCCACGGCGCGAACTCCGCTCCGGCCGGGGAGTCGTCGAGCGTGCGTTTCCAGAACGCGTCGAAGTCGGCGGGCTCCTCGGGTTCCGGGCGGTAGTTGCGCAGCCGGTCGAGCGGCATGTCCACGAGCACGGGCAATCCTCTCCAAATCTCGATTTTTCGGGGCTTTTCAGGCCAGGTCGGCGGTGAGGGTCGCTCCATGGCGGCCCGCGGTCTCGGCGGTGATCCGGATCCGGCCCGCCAGCGCCCGCACCCGCACCCCCGGATCGGCCCGCACCACCCGCAGCCCCGGCCGGAACAGCTCCACCACCACCCGATCGCGCTTCTGCGTGGGGTCGGACACCGCCACCGCCGTCGCCGAGCCGCGCCTGCGGGTCACCACCGAGGCGGGCCCGTCGGCCGCCAGGTCAACGGCCCGCCCGGCGCCCCAGAAGTTGGCCGCCAGGAAGTGACGCCCCGGGCTTGCCACCGCGTGCACCGCCCCCGTCGCGGCGACCACCTGCGCGGCGGGCGCCGCCGACCACGCCGCCGTCCGGTCGGCGGAGGCCGCGGGAAGCTGGGTGTAGGCGTAGCCGGTGCCCGCCGCGTGCTCCAACCACAGGGTCAGGTAGGTGCGGGTGATCTCGGTGGCGGAGCCGTACTTGATGTTGATGTCCTTCCACCGGCCGGTACGCGGCTCGCGCACGGCCCGCAGCCGCGTGGGAGCGGCCAGGACGTAGCCGCCGGTGCCCGCGAGGTGGGCCCAGCGCACACCGGTGAGCGTCCCCGGGCTGCCCGGTACGGCGGCGCCGTTCACCGTCAGCACGGCCTGCGGATCGCGCAGCTTGCGGTTCTCCAGCACGGTCTCCACGTCCTGGCCGGTGATCCCGGAGCCGACGCAGACGATCGCGTCGTCGACGAAGAACCAGCTCTTCAGCGCGCGCAGGCCGGTGCCGAGGCCGCGCAGGTCCATGCCGTAGGCGGCCAGCGTGGTGCCGGGCAGCGCGGCGCCGCCGGCCCAGTCGGCGCCGGACACGCGCCGCTGGTCCTGCCCGTCGGCGAGCGCGCGCCGTTCGACCGTGGTGCCGGGCAGGCGGTGCGGATCCACGGTCGGCCAGTAGTCCTCGCTGTAGTGGCCGAGGTCGCCGTCGTAGACCAGGACCATGCCGTCGGACAGGTGCCAGCCGCGCAGGTTCTCGTTCTGGATGGACTCGTAGTTGTAGATCCGCGTGGAGTACGCGCTGACCGCGTAGCCGAAGCCGGGGCGGTGGTGGACGGCCTTGTCCATCCGCGGGTACTGCCGGTGCAGGACCGGCGCCGGGTAGGCGGGCGCGGCCGAGCCGAGAGCCTTGCGGGCCAGCACTATCGACGACAGGTCGGTGACCTTGAGGAAGTCGCGGTAGGTGTCCTCGGTGATCCAGCGCTTGACCAGCCGCGTCAGGTGGGTGGCCCGGCTCGCGTCGGCCCCGGCCAGCCGCAGCGTCGCCTCGATCACCGGCTGCGCGGCCGCGTGCCCCTGCTTGCTCTCGCGCGCCACCTCGCGGCCGCAGACGGCCGCCATCATGTCGCCGCGGAACATCAGCGGGTCGAACGCCTCGTCCACCCACCGGAACACGTTGTCCACGGCCGGGTCGCGCACCGCCCACGTGCTGCCGGCCAGCAGGTGCAGCAGCTTGGACAGCGTGTTGAGCAGTTCCTTGCCGTAGCCGCCGTTGTAGGGGTGCTTCCAGTGCTGCAGGAACGACCCGTCGGAGTAGAAGCCCTCGCCGGTGCCGCCGGCGCCGCCGTCCTGGAAGGCCAGCACGCTGTTGGCGCCGCCGCCGCGTACGTCGCTGAGCGCGTCGCGCACCTCGCCCAGCGCACTCCCGTCGCCATTCAGTACGGCCCGCAGCGCCACGACCGTGCACACCCACACCCGGTTGGCCCCGGTGGCGATCTGCCGGTCGGCCCGCCACAGGTTGGGGTCGGGCGTGTAGTGGTGGACCGCCGCCGTCATCCTGGCCAGGCGCTCGGCCCCCAGAACGTCGTGCAGCAGGACCATCGTGTCGTTGAGCTGGATGGGCGCGCCGATCTCCCAGTCCCAGTCGTTGTCGTAGCGGGCCAGCGCGGGGCCGTAGCGGTGCGCGGACATCCAGTCCAGCGCGTCCAGGACCACCCGCAGGGTCGGCTCGTGCGCGTGATGGCCGGTGCCCGGCGTCGCCCACGACAGCGCGATCTTCGCCAGCCGCGAGAAGCTCGACGTCACATGGCCGGAACGGGCCGGATCGGCCAGGTCGGGCCACAGCGCGGTACGGCCGGCGCCGGTGTCGAGCGTGGCGAGGAACCCGGTGGCGGTACGCCCGATCCGCTCCACGGCGGCGGCGATGTCCGGATCGCCGGTGTCGATGCCGTCGCCGCCGGTCAGCAGGGCCCGCCAGCGCAGCCGCAACGTCGCGGTATCGGCCACGAGAGCCGCGGCCGGGCCGGCGACGAAGGCGGCGGTGGCTCCTAAGCCCGCGCCGATCAGGACGGTACGCCGGGTGAGAGGCAGGGACATGGAAGATCCTTCCGGGGGGTCACTTGATGCCGGCGGTGGCGAAGCCCTGGACGAAGTAGCGCTGGAAGGCGACGAACAGCAGCACCATGGGCAGCGTGGCCAGCGTCGTACCGGCCATCAGGAAGGCCCACTGCGTGTTGTTCTCGGTCTGGAACACCGACAGGCCCACCTGGATCACCCGCAGGTCGTCCCTGCGCGTGATCAGCAGCGGCCACAGGAAGTTGTTCCACGACCCTTCGAGCGTGAGCAGCGCGACGGTGGCGAAGGCCGGCTTCACCAGCGGCGTCATGATGCGGGAGTAGATGCCGAACTCGCCGAGCCCGTCCAGCCGCGCCGCCTCCTCCAGCTCCACGGGCAGCGACAGGTAGAACTGCCGGAACAGGAACACCGAGAACGGCGCGATCGCGCCCGGGATGATCAGGCCCCACCACGAGTCCAGCCATCCGGTGCCGCCCTGGCCGAACAGGTCGTTGCCGCCGGCCAGCGGCATGAACCGGACGATCAGGAACTCCGGCAGGATCTTCGTGTAGGTGGGGATCATCAGCGCGCCCACGAAGGCGGCGAACAACCATCGCGATCCGGGCAGGCGCAGCCGCGCCAGCGCGTACCCGGCCATCGACGCGAAGGTGACGTTGATCAGCGTGTGGCTGACCGCGATGATCAGGCTGTTGCGGGCATAGGTCGCGAACGGCGCCGCGGTGAAGGCGTCCACGTAGTTGCTCCACGCCCACGTGGTCGGCAGCAGGGGCGGCGGGCTGGCGCCGATGTCGGCGGGCGTCTTGAGCGAGGTGAGCACCATCCACACGAACGGCGCGATCATGATGACCGCGATCACGCTCAGCGCGGCGTAGAGGCCGATCCTGCGGCTAAGCCGTGACACGGTCGCCTCCGATGACCCGCCGGTTGATCAGCGTGAGGGCGATCAGGATGGTGAACAGCACCAGCGACTGCGCGCAGGCGTAGCCCATGCGGAACTCGCGGAAGGCCGACTTGTACACCTCGTAGGTGATCATCGTCGTGCTGTGGGCGGGGCCGCCGTCGGTCAGGACGTAGATCTGGTCGAAGGACTGGAAGGCGCCGATCACCGAGGTGACGAAGACGAAGAACGTCGCCGGGCGCAGCAGCGGCACCGTGATCTTGAAGAACTGGCGCACCTTGGAGGCCCCGTCGACCGAGGCCGCCTCGTACAGCTCGGGCGGCAGGTTCTGCAGCGCCGCGAGGTAGATCAGCATCTTCATGCCGATGCCCTGCCAGACGCCGACCGCGATCACCGCCGGCAGCGCCCACGTCGTGGACGACAGCCAGCTCGGCCCGGCGACGCCGAAGAACGACAGCACCGCGTTGAGCAGCCCGCCGCGCGGGTTGTAGATCCACAGCCACACCAGCGCGACCGCGATCGTGGCCGTGACCTGCGGCAGGAACACCGCGGTGCGGAACAGTCTCCGGCCGCGCACGTTGCCGTTGAGCAGGACGGCGATCACCAGCGCGATGCCCATCGCCACCGGCACCGTGAAGATCGCGTAGATGACGGTGTTGAGGACGGCCCGGCGGAAGACCGGGTCGCCGAACATCTCGGTGAAGTTGGCAAGCCCGACGAACTCCGGCGCGCTCAGGATGTCGTAGGAGGTGAACGCCAGGAACACCGCGGCGACCAGCGGCAGCCCGGTCCACAGCAGCATGTGCAGGAACGCCGGCGCCACCATCAGGTACCCGGCGCGCCGCCGCGAGCGCGACGAGCGCGCCGGCCGGGGCGCCGCGCGCGGGGGACGCGGCGGGGCGAGCGTGCCGAGTGCCATCAGAGCCGGCCGATCGCGTTGGCGGCCAGGCCGGACAGCTCCTTGAGCGCCTCGGCGGCGCCGCGCTGGCCGACGACGGCGGTCTCCAGCGTCGGCTTGATCTTCTCGCGGATCTCCATCCAGGCCGCGGTGCCGCCCTCGGAGTAGGCCTTGTCCAGGTTGTCCAGCGCGAAGCCGACGAACTTGTTCTTCTTCACGTACTCGCTGTCGCGCAGGCTGCGCACCGCGGGCACCGAGCCGCGCTGCCGGGACGCGGGCAGGATCACCTCAGGGCTGGCCAGGAACTCCACCAGCGCCCGCGCCACGGCCGGCTGCCTGCTGTGCGCCGACACCGAGGCCAGCGTGCCGCCCTGCAGCATCGCCTCGTTGGTGTTGCGGACCACGAACGTGCCGATGACGTCGTCCTTGATCAGCTCGGGCGTCTGCTGCTCCATCTGCAGCCACAGCGCTGTCGTGGTCATCGCCATCGCCGCCTTGCCCTGCTGGATGAGGCTCGGCTGGCCGGTCTCGGACTTGAAGGAGTACTCGGTGCTCCTGTCGGCGATCAGGTCGAGGAAGAGCTGCAGCGCCGCGACGCCGCGCTCGTCGGCGAACAACGGGGTACGGCCGGCCTCGTCGAACAGCTTGCCCCCGTTGGCGAACAGCAACGTCTCCCAGCACTGCCGCAGGTCCACCGAGAACGGGTCGAAGCCCGCGGTGGCCAGCTTGCCCGCGCCGTCGCGCCTGGTCAGCTCCTTGGCGAGGGCGCGCAGCTCGGTCCAGTCCTGGGGAGTCCCCTTGACCCCGGCCTTGTCGAACATGTCCTTGCGGTAGGCGACCACCCGGGTGTCGAGCACCACCGGCAGCGCGTAGAGCCTGCCGTCGTAGCGGGAGGGCTCCAGCACCCTGGGCTCGTACTGGTGGCGGGCGGCCACGGAGTCGGGCAGCGGAGCCAGCACCTTCTTGTGCGCGAACGGCGGCACCCAGCCGACGCCCAGCATGAGCACGTCGGGCAGGAGCCCGCCGGCCAGCGCGGTGGTGATCTTCTCGTTGAGCGCGGCGTAGGTGGTGTAGTCGACGCGCACCCTGGCCTTGGGGTGCCGCTTCAGGAACGCGGGCAGCAGCGTGCCTTCGAGGAGCTGCTTGCCGCTGGACCCCTCGAACATCGGGGTCAGGAGCGTGATCTCGCCCTCCACGGCGCCGTCGGCGTTCCCGGCCGAGGAGCCGCCGGCGGCGCACCCGGTGGCGACCGCGGCCGTGCCGAGGGCGCCTAGCGCAGCAAGGAAACCCCGTCTCGTCAGGTCCATGGGATGCCTCTCAGTTCTGGGGGGAAGGGGCGCCGATGAATCGATGCACCAACCATAGGGACGCCTCTTGCGGTGGTCAACAGGGAGTTAACCTGAAGGACATGGGCGCGTTAGGTCATTGACGGTGCATCGGTACACCAGACCGTCGCGGCGGGGACCACGTGCGACGTGAGAAGCGACCCCCACGATCGGCGCCCGCGCACGGCGGCGGGTGGCGTGGGGGTGGCTTGCCGTACTTCTAAAAAGCTTCTAAGAGGGTTTAGGGGGTTTTGCGCTGCAGGAGCTGCAGGCTGCGCGAGGCGACGGCGACCAGCGCGGCGGGCGGCCACTGCTCGTCGGGGAAGGGCTCGTCGCGGGCGGTGTCGTCGCTGGTGTCGAAGACGGTCTGCCAGGCCGCGCCGAACTCCTCGCCCGGCAGCGTGAACGTCATGTCCTCGTGGTGGGCGTTGATGAGCAGCAGGAACGAGTCGTCCTGGATGCGCTCGCCGCGCGGGCCCGGCTCGGTGATGGCGTCGCCGTTGAGATAGACCATGAGCGACTTGGCGTAGCCGGTGTGCCAGTCGCCGGCGCTCATCTCGGCGCCCGCCGGGGTCAGCCACACCAGGTCGCGGCCGTTGTCGGCGGTGCGGCCGCGGAAGAAGCGGCGGCGCTGGAAGACCGGGTGCTCGCGGCGCAGCCTGGCCAGCGACCGCGTGAACTCCAGCAGGTCCGACTCGGTGTGGACGGCCGTCCAGTCGATCCAGGTCAGCTCGTTGTCCTGGCAGTAGGCGTTGTTGTTGCCGCGCTGCGAGCGGCCCAGCTCGTCGCCGTGGGAGAGCATCGGCACGCCCTGTGACAGGAAGAGCGTGGCCAGGAAGTTGCGGCGCTGGCGGTGGCGCAGGCGGACGATGTCCGGGTCCTCGACCGGGCCCTCGGCGCCGCAGTTCCAGGAGCGGTTGTCGTCGGTGCCGTCGCGGTTGTCCTCGCTGTTGGCCAGGTTGTGCTTGCGGTCGTAGGAGACCAGGTCGGTGAGGGTGAAGCCGTCGTGGCAGGTCACGAAGTTGATGGAGGCGACCGGGCGGCGGCCGGAGGTGGCGTAGAGGTCGGCGGAGCCGGTCAGCCGGGAGGCGAACTCGGGCAGCGCCGAGCCGGTCCCGCGCCAGAAGTCGCGCACCGTGTCGCGGTACTTGCCGTTCCACTCCGTCCACAGGGGCGGGAAGTTGCCGACCTGGTAGCCGCCGGGGCCCACGTCCCACGGCTCGGCGATCAGCTTGACCTGCGAGATCACCGGGTCCTGCTGGATCAGGTCGAAGAACGCGCTCAGCCGGTCCACGTCGTGCAGCTCCCGCGCCAGCGCCGAGGCCAGGTCGAAGCGGAAGCCGTCCACGTGCATGTCCAGCACCCAGTAGCGCAGCGAGTCCATGATGAGCTGCAGCGCGTGCGGCGAGCGGACGTTCAGCGAGTTCCCGGTGCCGGTGTAGTCGAGGTAGTAGCGCCGGTCGCCGTCGTGCAGGCGGTAGTAGGCCGAGTTGTCGATGCCGCGGAAGCCCAGCGTCGGCCCCATGTGGTCGCCCTCGGCCGTGTGGTTGTAGACCACGTCCAGGATGACCTCGATGCCCGCCTCGTGCAGGGCGCGCACCATCGCCTTGAACTCCAGCACCTGCTCCCCGCGCGAGCCCGCGCTCGAATAGGGACCGTGCGGGGCCAGGAAGGCCATCGTGTTGTAGCCCCAGTAGTTCGTCAGCCCCCGCGCCACCAGGAAGTGCTCGGGCACGAAGTGGTGCACCGGCATCAGCTCGATCGCGGTCACCCCGAGCGAGACCAGGTGGTCGATCACCGCCGGATGCCCGATCCCCGCGTAGGTGCCCCGCTGCTCCGCCGGCACCGACGGGTGGCGCATCGTGAGCGCCCGCACGTGCGCCTCGTAGATCAGCGTCTGATGGTACGGCGTGCGCGGCGGCCGGTCGTTGCCCCACTCGAAGAACGGATTGATCACCACGTTCTTCGGCATGTACGGCGCGCTGTCGGCGTCGTTGAACTCGGCCGGATTGGTGAACCGGTAGGCGAACAACGCCTCGTTCCAGGTCAGCTCCCCGTCGATCGCCTTGGCGTACGGGTCGAGCAGCAGCTTGGCCGGGTTGCAGCGGTGGCCCTGCGAGGGCGCGAACGGGCCGTGGACGCGGTAGCCGTACCGCTGGCCGGGGGCGATCCCGGGCAGGTAGCCATGCCAGACGAACCCATCCATCTCCGGCAGATCAACGCGCTCCTCGGAGCCGTCGTCCTGAAAAAGGCACAGCTCAACCCGCTCGGCGACCTCGGAGAACACCGAGAAGCTGGTGCCAACGCCATCCCAGGTGCCGCCGAGTGGATAGGGCTCGCCCGGCCAGACCTCACGCATGTGACCCAATTGTCGCACGCGATCGTCCCGTTGCTAGAGCAGTTCCGCTTTCAGGCTGATCGTGGTTCCCGACAGGGCCTTGCTGACGGGGCAGTTCGCCTTCGCCGTCTCGGCCGCCTCCTGGAACTGGCCGGGCGTCAGGCCGGGGACGTGGCCCTTCACGCTGAGCACGATGCCCGTGATGCCCTCGCCCGGCTGGAAGGTCACCTCGGCGCGGGTCTCCAGCGACTCCGGCGGCGTACCGGCCCCGGCCAGGCCGTGCGACAGCGCCATCGAGAAGCAGGAGGAGTGGGCGGCGGCGATGAGCTCCTCGGGCGAGGTCTTGCCGTTGGCCGCCTCGGCCCTCGACGGCCAGGAGACCTCGAAGGTGCCGACGCCGGAGGTGTCGAGCGAGACCGTACCGGAGCCGTCGAGCAGCGCGCCCTTCCACTGCGTGGTGGCCGTACGCGTGGTCGCCATGGCGATAGTCCCTTCATCGATTGCCGATACAGGTCCGAACATATCCTGTATCGCCGCGGTGACCATGAGTGGTCGGTTGTAATCGGAGCGGAGCGTCGTAATCCCCGCAGCGGAGGGCCCCGTGCCGGATGACGATGAACGGTATGCCGCGTTGTACCACCGCCACTACTCCACGGTGCTGCGCTACGCCGCGCGCAGAGTAGGGCGGGACGCGGCGCCCGACGTCGCCGCGCGCACCTTCACCGACGCCTTCCGCCGTCTCGGGCAGGCGCCCGGCGAGCGCCGTGCCGAGCGGGTCTGGCTGCTCGGCATCGCCCGCGGCCAGGTCAGCAACGAGTGGCGCGGCCTGCGCAGACGCCAGGCCCTGGCCGACCGGCTGGCCGTCTGGCGCGCGCCGTCGGCTGACCAGGGCCTCGACGGCGAGATCGTCACCCGGCTCGCCTTCCACGAGGCGCTGGCGAGGCTGGCCGGCAAGGACAGGGAGGCCCTGCGCCTCTTCTACTGGGAGGGGCTCAGCGTGGAGGAGGCCGCCACGGTCGCCGGCTGCCGCGCCGGCACCATGGCCACCCGGCTCAGCCGGGCCAGGGCACGCCTGCGCGAGCACCTGCGCACGCTCGGGTTCCAGGAGGGGAGCTGATGGACGAGCTCGCACGGCTGATGGCACGCCACGACCCGGCCCCGCACGAGGTGCCGCCCGACGAACTGCTGCTCGCCGAGATCCTCGGTACGGCCCGGCCGCGCCGCGGCTCCACCCTGTCCTGGCGGCTGACGTTCGGCGCGGCGCTGGCCACCGGGCTGGTCATCCTCGCCGCCGGCGCCATCCCCACCGCGAGGGCGCCCGGCCAGGTGACCGTCGCCGCCTACTTCCGCTACCCCGGCGCGCCGCTCGCGCTGTGCGGAGAGCCGGGGCCACGGCCGCGCAAACTGCCCGGGACCGGGGGCGGGGCCCGGCGCGTCGTACTCGGCCTGGCCGAGGCGGCGGCACGGGCCGGACGGGTGGCTGTGCGCGGCCACGGCCGGATCACGGTGGCGTCGTCGCTGCTGAGGCCGGGCGGGCGGGCCGGCGTGCTGTCCAGGCAGTGGACACCGGTCCGGGGTTACGGCCGCCGGGTGGAGTACACGCTGGCCCTCGACGGGGAACGCCTCGTCCAAGGGCAGCAGGGGCGGGAGGGGGCGTACCGGCCGGGACTCCCGCTCCCCGGCGACTCCGCCGACCTGCGCGCCCGCCTGTCGGCGGAGCCCGGGACGTACGGGCTGCTCACCGCGATCGTCTCCCTCAACGAGAGCGAGGTCCTCGACGCCGCGCGCGTGGCCGCGCTGTGGCGGGCCCTGGCCGACCGGCCGGGCCTGCGCACACTGGGCCAGATCACCGACCGGCGCGAACGCAGGGGGCAGGGGGTCGCCGTCGACGTGGGCGCCGCCGACCGGTGGGTGCTGGTGGCCGACCGGGGGAGCGGCGACCTGCTGGGGGTGGAGCGCGTGATGCTGCGGCCCGCGACCGGCCTGGAGGCCACGCCGCCCTGCGTCCGCGACTTCTGGACCTTCCTCGACCGCGCCGACACGGCCACCACGCGCGACTGACCCGCCCCGTTCCTTGTACGGCGAGACCCGGCAGCCCACGTGAGAAGCGCGCCCCGGCAACCCACCTCAGCCCGACGGCCAAACACGACGGCTCCGCAAGGCGGCTTGAGGCGGTTCGTACGGCGGCTTCGTAAGGCGGTGAAAGACGCGGCGGCGCGGAGCCGTAAGAAAAGCCGGGCGGCCGGACTATTACCGGGCATGATGATGACGCCCGCTTGGTGCCCGCCCCATCCGGAGGATCTCCGTCCCACCCCGCGCGACGGCCGCCGCTGGTGCGGTCCGCTCGAAGGCGTACTGCGCCGATTGTGGTCCCCCAAGGACGGCCCGCCACGCCCCGGCTTCGTCACCGCCGTCGACGACCTGGCCACTCTCGAGTACGGCCCCGCCCACCGCCTGGCCACCGGGCTGGCCATGCTGTGGATAGGCGGCACCGGCATCGGCTACGTCGTCAAGGACCCGGACGGCATCACCGGCCGCAGCCTCCCCTTCTCCCGCCCGGCCCTGTGGCGCGACCTCCCGCCCCCTTCACCGGCACGCATGCTCGCCGCCCACGCCCTGTGCGACCTCGACGGCCTGTCGGCAACGCTGGAGTGGCGGGCCCTGACCCGCCGCTGCCTCCCGCTCTTCCGCGACCGCCCCGCCCCGGGACCCCGCGACTGGTGGGCCGAGTCCTTCGCCCTGAGGTCCCAGGCCCGCATCGCCGCCATCCTGGACGGCGACCAGGCAACAGCCGAAACCGTGGCCGCCTACCACCACCGCATCACCACCTCCTACCCCACCCCGCCCTACCCCTCCTCCTAACCCACCCCGCATCCCCTCGGCCCCAACCACCCTCGGGGGCCAGCATCCATAGGACCTCGGCGGCTCGATCAAATCCCCAGCCGGGACCCCGCGTCCCACCCAACCGCGTTTCTCCCGAAACTCCGCGCGGCGCCCCTCCCCGCGCGGGTCCCGGGCAGGACCCCCACCCCCTGCCCGGGACACCCTCCGGCACCACACCCCGTTTACCTGGACCGAACGCCGCACGCCATGGTCGTCCCCTGCCCCTCGTCCCGGGCCGGGGCGCCGCACGCCGTGAGGCTGGGTGCCGGGCGGGCCTCGTGGTCTGGTTCCGCGTAGGGCGGGGCCCGGGGAAACCGGGTCCGGCACGAGGGAAGCCCGGCACCTGAGCCGAGCCAAAACAGGGGCGCGGAAATCGGGGGTTTCGTTCGTCATCCGGCTCAACATTTCCGGCGAATAGTGACATGCTCGGGTCGCGGCGCACCCGCCGCCTAGGTCCGGATCACGGGAGTGTGGTGCCAGTGGAGGCACCGTTCGACGACCGCCTGTTGCATCAACGGGTGGTCGGCGGCGATGAGTCCGCGCTCGGTGAGGTGTATGACCACCTCTCCTCGCTGATCTTCGGTCTCTCGCTCCGCGTCACCAGGGACCGTGTGATCGCCGAGGACATCACCCAGGAGGTGTTCCTGATCTTCTGGGAACGGCCCCTGGCCTACGACCCCGACCGGGGCACCCTGCGCGCCTGGCTGGCCACGATCGCGCACCGGCGCGCCGTCGACCATGTACGCGCCGAGGAGCGGCGCCGGGTCTCCGTCCTGGGGCCGAGGCTGTTCGAGCCCCCGCCTGAGAGACTGGAGGAGACCGTGCTCGCCGCCGACGAGGCCAAGCGGGTACGCCAGGCGGTCACCCGGCTGCCCGAAGGTTTACGCGAGGCGATTGAACTGGCGTACTTCGGTGGCCGTACATATCGGCAAGTGGGCGAGGAGCTGGGCGTGCCCGAGGGCACGGCCAAGTCACGCATCAGGCTGGCGCTGCGGCGCCTGGCCGACGCGCTGGCAGAGGAAGAGGTGTGATGGAGCCCGTCGAGCGTCTGTACCTGGACGCCCTCATGGAGGAAGCGGCCGTGCCCGAGCGGTCGCTCCGGCCGCAGCTGCTGGCCGGGGCGAGGGCCCGCCGCCGGCCCGCCGCGCCCACGGCCGCGTGGGCGGAGCCGTACGCCGGACGGGTGGCCGCCATGGACGCGCTGCTGGCCGCCGCGATGGACGACGACTGGGCCCGCGAGATCGTCGAAGGCTGGACGCTGCAGGAGCTCGTCGCCCACCTCGCCGCCAAGGACGGGCTGCTGGCCGCCTCGGTCGGCGCCCCCGTGCTCGGCCCCGCCCTCGACGCGCTCGACGCGATGGGACGCACCCTCCAGGTTCAGGAGTACGAGCGGGCGCGCAGCCCCGAGCAGACCCGGCGCGACTGGCGGGCACAGGCGGACGCCCTCTGCCGCCACCTCGGCGGCCTGACCCCCGACACCCCGGCCACGCTCGACGGCGTGGCCGGCGCGGTCAGCGACCATGTCCTGGCCCGCGGCCTGGAGACGTGGATCCACACCGACGACGC
The DNA here is from genome assembly GCF_042740555.1 of Nonomuraea sp. NPDC059007. Taxonomy (NCBI): domain Bacteria; kingdom Bacillati; phylum Actinomycetota; class Actinomycetes; order Streptosporangiales; family Streptosporangiaceae; genus Nonomuraea; species Nonomuraea sp. NPDC059007. The sequence continues at coordinate 80,761 of NZ_JBHYJD010000044.1, forward strand.
CGCCTCGGTCGCCGGGCTACGCCTGCCGCACCCCGTCCCCGACCACATCCGGCCGACCGCCGACCTGTGCGCCCGCCTGCTGCCGTGGACGATGCTGCTGTCCGGGGTGGACGGCGCCGGCCGTACCCTCAACCTGACCTTGACCGGACCCGGCGGCGGGGAGTGGACCATGCCGCTGGGCGTCCACGACACGGCCCCCGGCGCCCCGGACGTCTCGATCACCGCCGACGTGATCGGCTTCTGCTTCCTGCTGGGCGGGCGCGGCGAGCCCGAGGCGTTCCCCGCGGACATCACGGGTGACCACGCCCTGGCCGCCGACATCCTGCGCACCGCGCCGGCCCTGTCCGGCCCCTGAAAGGTCCGGGAGTCAGAGCTTGGCGGCCGCCTCGGTGACCATCTCGCGCTCGTAGGAGTCGTCGCTCTCCGCCAGCACCCGCTTCACCCCGGCCTCGGCCCGCGCGTCGCCCCGCTCGGCCAGCCCCCGCGTGGCCTCGGCCACCGTGCGCAGGTCGGTGTCGTCCAGCCGCTGGGCCAGCACGTCCCTGATCTCCGGGGTGTCGGCGTCGAGGGAGGAGAGCCCGGCGGTCGCCCAGTCGCGTACCTCGGAGTCGTCGTCGCGCGTCATCGAGACCAGCAGCGCCAGCCCCTCGGCGTGGCCGGGCGGCAGCACGTCGGCCAGCGCGATCGCGTCGGTCATCGTGCGCTGGTGGTCCGGGCGGCCGAGCACGTCGAGCACCTGCGGCAGCGCCCGCGGGTCGCCCTGGTGCCCGAGCGCGGCCAGCACCGAGCGCAGCACCTGCGGGTTCCCCTCGGTGGTGGCCATCTTCTGCAGCAGCGGCAGCGTGCGCTCCAGGTAGGGCTTCTCGCCGTCCTCGGTGACGCCGTACTGCGCGATCGCGTCCACGCCGAACTCCCGCTCGCGGGCGTCCTCGCTCACGCACAACCGCGCCAGCGCCTCGTACGTCTCCTCGTCGGCCCGCTTGCCCAGCGAGTCGGCGACGACCCACCAGGTCTCGGCGTCCTCGTCGACGTCGCGGTGGGCCAGCGCCCTGGCGACGAGCTGGGGGATGGGCGTGTAGAGCCCGGTGGCGTCCTCCAGGAGGGTGGCGACGGCCGCGTGCCCGCGCTGGGCCTGCACCTGCTCGCTCTCCTCGCCGTCGGCGGAACGGCCGGCCACCGTCACCAGCTCGGTGCCGTCCTTGGCGAACTGCCTGCCCACGACATACTCCCAGTCCTCCTGCCCGATCTGGTCGAGCAGCGCGGTCTCCAGGTGGACGCCGACCCAGTCGATCGCGATGTCGTAGGGGCTGTCGCCGTCGCCGTCGTACTTCTCCGGGTCGGCCCCGGCCGTCAGCAGCTCCCGCACCACCCCGAGCGCGCCGCGCCTGGAGGCCAGGCTGAGCGGGGTGTCGCCGTCCTCGTTCGGCTCGTCGACCTGCGCGCCGGCCTCGATGAGCGCGCGGGCGGCGTCGGCGTTGCCGTTGGCGGCGGCCCACAGCAGGGCGTGCCAGCCGCCGCTCTCCTTCGCGTTGACATCGGCCCCGGCGGCCAGGAGCGCCCCGATGACGGACACCCGGTCCCAGGCCGCGGCCGCGCAGAGCGGCAGCCCTTCCTCACCGGCCTCGTTGGCGTCAGCCCCGGCGGCGAGCAACGTGCCCGCCGTCTCCAGGTCGCCCTTCAACGCCGCCTGGTACAGCTCATCCTCACGCATGACAGCGACCCTAACGCCTCACCGCCCCAACCCCGACGAACGTCCCGGCGAGGTGCGCGGTTCGATGGACGAGGAATCCTCCTTCTGGAGGACCGCGAGCGCCACAAGACGCGATATGTTGCGACTATGACAGACTCTGGGGAACTGCGCGCTTCCGACGCCGAGCGCGAGGCCGTCGTCGAGCAACTGCGCGTCGCCTCAGTCGACGGCAGGCTCACCCTCGTGGAGCTCACCGACCGCACCGAGGCGGCCTACACAGCGACCACCCACGCCGAGCTGGCGCTCCTCACCCAGGACCTGCCCGCCGCCGGTGCCGTGCCCGTGACGGCACCCGCGCCCGAGCGCAAGAAGCGCTGGTTCCTGGCGTTCATGGGCGACACCAAGCGGCGCGGCAAGTGGCGGGTCGACCAGGAGCTCGGCGCGGTGGCGGTCATGGGCGACGTGGTGATGGACCTGCGCGAGGCCGAGGTCCGCACGGACGTCATCGACATCACCGCCGTCGCCGTCATGGGCGACGTCAAGATCATCGTGCCCGACGGCGTGGACGTGGACCTCGACGGCTTCGCCTTCATGGGCGACAAGAAGGTCGACGTGCTGGAGGCCGCCCCCGGGATGAACGTGCCCGTCGTGCGCGTGCACGGCTACGCGGTGATGGGCGACATCAAGGTGTACGGCGACGCCCGCGCCAAGCCGATCAAGCGCGGCTGGTCCGCCTGGCGCGAACACCTCGGCCTGACCCCCGGCCAGCTCTACGGAGACCCCCGCCGCCTCGGCGACTGACCACGATCCGGCGGGCGCGCGCGACGCCATGCCGGTGAACGGGCCCAGAACCGCCCTGACGGCCTGGACGTGCCCCGAGCCCGTGCTCCGGCCGGATCGGACGGGCTCGTGAGACGTCAGGCGACCGGCGCGGCGGCCACCACGTCAGGCGACCGGGGCGGCGGCCACCACGTCAGGCGACCGGCGCGGCGGCCACCTCGGCGAACGCCTGGGCGTAGCGCTCCAGGACGACGTCGACCAGTTCGGGAGCCGGGCCCAGGACGTCGGCGACCACGTCGGCCCCCGACTCCCGCCGCACCTTGTCCGCGAAGAACCCCGGCGCCAGCAGGTACGGAGCCACCGCCACCCGCGGCGCCCCGGCCCTGCGCAGCGCGGCCACCGCCTCGGCGGGCGTGGGACCGGCGGCCGAGGCGTAGGCGGGAACGACCCGCCACCAGCCGGCCCGCCGGCCCGGGCCGCCGTCGGACCACAGCCGCGCCAGGTCGGCGATGACCGCGTTGGCCCTGACGTCGCTGGAGCCCGCCGAGACCAGGACGACGGCGGTGTCCGGGTCGCCGGGCCGTACCCCCGACTCCGACAGGCGGCGCTCCAGCGCCGCGAGCAGGAGCGGGTGGGGGCCGAGCGTCGTGCCGTAGTGGACGCGCAGCCGGGGGTCGCGGGCGCGCGCCTCGTTGAGGGCCGCGGGCAGGTCGACGCGGCTGTGGTAGGCCTCGGTCAGCAGCAGCGGGAGCACCGCGGCCTCGCGCAGGCCGTGCAGCGCCTGGCCGAGCGTGGGGGCCGCGTGGTCCAGGTAGGCGGTGCGCACCGGGAGGCCGGGGCTGGCCAGCCGTACCCGGTCGAGGAGGGCTTCCACGGTCGCGGCCGCGCGCGGGTCGCGCGAGCCGTGCGCCACCGCGACCAGCGGCACGCGGCCCAGAGGGGACCCCGGAGAGGACGGGGTGGCGAGTGGTGGGCGGGTCCCTGCGAGCCCGCCCACCCTCGTCACCGGGACCTCGCCCCTGCCAGAACGGGGTCCCTCGCCCGACGGATGCCGCCCGTCGGGCGAAATTTCGGTAGTCAGAGGTGAATGCCGCATTCGGTCTTCCCCAGGCCCGACCACCGGCCGCTGCGCGGATCCTCGCCATCGGCCACCTGGCGCGTGCACGGCGCGCAGCCGATGGACGGGTAGTTGTCGTAGTGCAGCGGGTTGACCAGCACGCCGTTGTCGGCCATGTAGTTGTCCACGTCCTCCTGGGTCCAGGAGGCGATGGGGTTGACCTTGACCATCTGCCGCCTGGCGTCCCACTCCACGACCCTGGTTCCGGCGCGGGTGGACGACTCGTCGCGGCGGATGCCGGAGATCCACGCCAGGTACGGCTCGAGCGCCCGGTTCAGGGGCTCGACCTTGCGCAGGTAGCAGCACAGGTCCGGGTTGCGGCCGAACAGCCGGGGCCCGAGGTCGCGCTCCTGCTCCTTGACCGTCCGCGACGGCTGCACGTTGATCACGTTGACGTCGTAGACCTGCTGGACGGCGTCGCGGGTCCCGATCGTCTCGGCGAAGTGGTAGCCGGTGTCGATGAACAGCACGTCGATACCCGGCTTGACCCGGCTGACCAGGTCGATCAGCAGCGCGTCGCTCATCGAGGAGGTCAGCGTGAGCCGGTCGCCGAAGGTGGCCGCGGCCCAGCGGATGATCTCGCGGGCGGGCGCGCCCTCCAGGAAGATGGCGGCGGACTCGACGATGTTCTGCAGGTCGAGCGTGCCGCGTTGTGCTCTTAAACCGGTCTCGATCTCGACCAGCGTCATATCTTTACCCCGATTCCCAGAAATTTCAGCTTGAAGGCGCGAGCGCAGGCGCGGCAGTACCAGCCGCCGTCGCCCTCGTAGGGCTCCAGATCCTCATCGCCGCAGTACGGGCAGTGGAAAGGAACCGCGCGGGCGCCGCTCATTTGAGGTCCGCCTCGTCGGCGCGCTGCACCCAGTCGGCGAAGCTCTCGCCGTCCTTCTTCTGGTCCTCGAAGTGGGTGACCACCCGCTCGACGTAGTCGGGCAGGCCGTCGGAGGTGGTCTTGAGCCCGCGCACCTTACGGCCGAAGCCCGGGTTGACGCCGAGCGAGCCGCCCAGGTGGATCTGGAAGCCCTCGACCTGCTCGCCCTTGTCGTTGACGACGAGCTGGCCCTTCAGGCCGATGTCGGCGACCTGGATGCGGGCGCAGGAGTTGGGGCAGCCGTTGACGTTGATCGTCAGCGCCTCGCTGAAGTCGGGCAGGCGCCGCTCCAGCTCGTCGATCAGGTCGGAGGCGACCGCCTTGGTCTCGACGATGGCCAGCTTGCAGTACTCGATGCCGGTGCAGGCCATGGTCTGGCGGCGGAAGGTGGAGGGGCGGACCTGCAGGTCGCTGGCCTCCAGCTCGGCCACGATGCTGTCGACCCGGTCGGGCGTGATGTCGAGGATGACCATCTTCTGCTCGACCGTGGTGCGTACCCTGCCGGAGCCGTGGCGCTCGGCGATGTCGGCGATGGCGTGGAGCTTGTCGCCGTCGAGGCGGCCGACCTTGGGCGCGAAGCCGACGTAGAAGTTGCCGTCCTTCTGCGGGTGGACGCCGACGTGGTCGCGGCGGTTGCCGCGGGGCGCCTCGGGGGCGGGGCCGTCGGGCAGCGGCTCCTTGAGGTACTCGGTCTCCAGGACCTCGCGGAACTTCTCGGGTCCCCAGTCGTTGACGAGGAACTTGATCCGGGCACGGTGCCGGAGACGGCGGTACCCGTAATCACGAAATATCCCGATAACGCCGCCGTAGACATCCGCGACCTGGTCGGGCCGGACGAAGACGCCGATGCGCTTGCCGAACATCGGGTTCGTGGAAAGGCCGCCGCCCGCCCACAGGTCGTAGCCCTTCTCGCCGGTCGGCAACTGGACCGCCACGAACGCCACGTCGTTGATCTCGTGCACCGTGCAGTGGGCCGGGCAGCCGCTGATCGCCGACTTGAACTTGCGAGGCAGGTTGGAGTACGCCGGGTCGCCGATGTACTCGTCGTGGACCTCGCGGATCTCCCCGGTCGAGTCCAGCAGTTCCTCGGCGTCGATCCCGGCCAGCGGACAACCGAGGATGACCCGGGGCGTGTCGCCGCAGGCCTCGGTGGTCGACAGGCCGACCTCCTCCAGCCGCCGCCAGATGTCGGGCACCGACTCGATCTCCACCCAGTGCAACTGCACGTTCTGGCGGTCGGTCAGGTCGGCGGTGCCCCTGCCGTAGTCGTTGGAGATGTCCGCGATGACCCGGAGCTGGCGCAGGTCGAGCTGGCCGCCGTCGATGCGGATGCGGAGCATGAAGTAGCGGTCGTCGAGCTCCTCGGGCTCGAGGATCGCGGTCTTGCCGCCGTCGATGCCGGGCTTGCGCTGGGTGTAGAGGCCGTACCAGCGCATACGTCCGCGCAGGTCGGCCGGGTCGATGGAGTCGAAGCCCAGCTTCGAGTAGACGTCGATGATCCGCTGGCGAACGTTGAGACCGTCGTCGTTCTTCTTGTTCTCTTCGTTCTTGTTGAGCGGTTCGCGGTAACCGAGGGCCCATTGGCCTTCTCCGCGCGGGCGCTTGTGGTGCCGGCTGGCAGGGGTGCTCATTGCGCGTCCTTCAGGGTTTGTGGGCGCGCGCGGGATGTCCCTCCTGCCTCACCATTGAGTGCAGGGGTCCCAGAAGAGCTTGTGCGACGCGCGCCGCTGCGAAATACAGGCAGGGATTAGCGGGCGTCGCAACAGATGGCACTGCGGACACGCTGAAGATCGACGTGGCGTCGACCGACAAGCATGGGGTCCGCTGGCATGTTCCAAACGATACCCCGGCGCGCAGGGATGTCCAAGAAGGGGTCCAGACTCTGGGACCAGAACAGGGGTACCCCTACTCACCCCTGCCGTGGCCAGTCGAGCTCGGACTCCTTGGGCTCCTGCGGGGGCTGGTGCTGGCAGTCGCACCAGGAGCCGCCCCGGCACTCCTCGTGGCGGCGCTCCGCGCAGCTCTCGCAGATCACCTTCGACATTGTCGCACTGGAATGTTGTTCGGTTAGAGTGCGGTGCCATGGACCTCATGCGCGAGCTCGCCGCCGACCTGCGTGATGAGAGCGCCTCGCTGGAGGCGCTGCTGGCTCCGCTCAGCCCCGCCCAGTGGGAGCTGGCCACCCCCGCCGAAGGCTGGGCGATCCGGGATCAGATCAGCCATCTCGCCTACTTCGACGACGCCGCCGTGAGCGCCGTCAACGACCCCGACGCCTTCCGCGCGAGCGCCGAGGAGCTCATGAAGGGCCCCGCGTCCGTCGACGACCTCGCCGTCCGGGCCCGCGCCCTGTCACCGGCCGAGGTCCACGCCTGGTTCGGTACGGCCCGCGCCGCCCTGCTGACCGCCCTGTCCGGCCTCGACGCCAGGCGGCGCCTGCCCTGGTACGGCCCCGACATGTCGGCCGCCTCCTTCGCCACCGCGCGCCTCATGGAGACCTGGGCCCACGGCCAGGACGTGGCCGACGCCCTCGGCGTGACCCGCGAGCCCACGGCCCGGCTGCGCCACGTGGCCTCGATCGGGGTGCGGGCGCTGCCGTACAGCTTCGTGATCCGGGGTCTGCCGATCCCCGAGCGGCCCGTCAGGGTCGAACTGACGCTGCCCGGCGGGAGCCCGTGGACGGCGGGCCCGCAGGACGCGGCGGACTCGGTGCGCGGCCCCGCCCTGGACTTCTGCCTGGCCGTCACCCAGCGCGCGCACCTCGACGACACCGCGCTGGAGGTGCGCGGCGAGACGGCGGCGGCGTGGATGGCGATCGCGCAGGCCTTCGCGGGCCCTCCGGGTAAGGGCAGGGCCGCCTCGGGGAAGGCCCCGATGACCTGACCGGCGACGCACTGACATGCTGGACACATGCGGACACTGCTGAACGTCATCTGGCTGGTCTTCGCCGGGATCTGGCTGGCGCTCGGCTACGCCGTCGCCGGGGTCATCTGCTGCATTCTGATCATCACGATCCCCTTCGGCATCGCCTCGTTCCGGATCGCCGGCTACGCGCTGTGGCCCTTCGGCCGCACCGTGGAGCGCTCGCCGGACGCCGGCGTCATGTCCACGATCGGCAACGTCATCTGGTGCGTGGTGGCCGGGATCTGGCTGGCCATCGGGCACGTGCTCACCTCGATCCCGCTGTTCGTCTCGATCATCGGCATCCCGCTGGGCGTCGCGAACCTCAAGATGATCCCCATCTCCCTGCTACCGCTCGGCGCGCGCGTCGTGGACGTCAGATAGTCCGGGCGCGGCGGAGCATAAGCTTGCGGGAAGTACACCTGCGAGAGTGTTGGTGCCATGACGTCGACCGATGCGCCTACCCGGCGTACACAGCGCAAGCGGCGCAGGCAGGTCCTGAGCAAGGTGAGGACCCACCTGAGCTGGGTGCGTGACACCAAGTCGTGGGCGCTCGTGCGCGCGACGACGAACGCGGGTGTCGACTACCGGGTGACCGGGCTGGCGGGGGAGGCGGCGTTCTTCGCGCTGCTGTCGCTGCCGCCGTTCGTGCTCGGGCTGATCGGTGTGCTGGCCAAGCTGGGCGTCTGGCTGGGCCGCGACAACGTGGGCAAGGTCGAGCAGTGGGTCGTCGAGCAGGCGGCCGTGCTGTTCACCACCGACGCGGTCGAGAAGGTGGTCAAGCCGCTGATCGCCGACATTCTCCGGGACGACGCCAGCAAGGTCTCGATCATCTCGCTCGGCTTCCTGCTGTCGCTGTGGTCGGGCTCGCGGGCCCTCTACGTCTACGTGGACCTGATCTCCGTCGCCTACGGCCTGGGCGAGGAACGCGGCATCGTGCGCACGCGGCTGATGTCCTTCGGCCTGTACCTCGTCGGCCTGGCCATCGGGCTGATCGTCATGCCGGTCCTGGTCATCGGGCCGACGCTGCTCAAGGAGGCGCTGCCGGCGCAGTACACGCCGGTGATCGACCTGGCGTACTGGCCGGTCGTCATCGTCGGCTCCGTGCTCTTCCTGACCGTGCTCTACCACGTGAGCGTGCCCGTGCGCACGAAGTGGTACCGGGAGCTGCCGGGGGCGATCCTGGCGTTGTTCATCTGGATCGTCTGCGCGGGCGTGCTGCGGTCGGTGCTGGCCGCCTGGTTCTCGCCGGTCTCCATCTACGGCTCGCTGGCCGCCCCCGTCGCGGTGCTGCTGTGGCTCTACATCACCGCCCTGGCCGTGCTCATCGGCGCCATCCTGAACGCCGAGGTCGACCGCCTCTGGGGCGACACCCGCTCGGCCGTCGCGAAGTAGGCTCCGCGCCCCGCCCGAGCGCCTTCCGCTATCGTCTAGGGCGTCGCGACCGGCGCATAGGGTGGGCCTGAACCACCGGGGAGCGGAATCGTGCGGAGGCCGAGCGCCTGGGTCTTCGCGAGGATGTCAAAGACGACAGGAGTGCCATGTCTTCTCTCGCTAGCGTTGACCCGCAGATCGCTGAGCTGGTCAAGGCGGAGGAGCGCCGCCAGGCCGACACCGTGAAGCTGATCGCCTCCGAGAACTACGTCTCCAGGGCGGTCCTCGAGGCCACCGGCACCGTCCTCACGAACAAGTACTCCGAGGGCTACGCGGGCAAGCGCTACTACGAGGGCCAGCAGGTCATCGACCAGATCGAGACCGTGGCCATCGACCGGGCCAAGGCGCTGTTCGGGGTCAACCACGCCAACGTCCAGCCGTACTCGGGCTCGCCCGCCAACCTGGCCATCTACATGGCCTTCCTGAAGCCGGGCGACACCGTCATGGGCATGGGCCTGCCCTTCGGCGGCCACCTCACGCACGGCTGGTCGGTCAGCGCCACCGGCAAGTGGTTCAACCCGGTCCGCTACGGCGTGCGCAAGGACACCGGCCGCGTCGACATGGACGAGGTACGCGCCCTGGCCCTGGAGCACCGCCCCAAGCTGATCTTCTGCGGCGGCACCGCCATTCCGCGCACCATCGACTTCGAGGCCTTCGCCTCGGTCGCCAGGGAGGTCGGCGCCGTGCTGGCGGCCGACATCGCGCACATCGCCGGCCTGGTCGCGGGCGGCGCCCACCCGTCGCCGGTGGGTCACGCCGACGTCATCTCCACCACCACCCACAAGACCCTGCGCGGCCCGCGCGGCGCCATGCTCATGGCCACCGCCGACGAGCACGCCACCGCGCTCAACAAGGCCGTCTTCCCCGGCCTGCAGGGCGGCCCGCACAACCACACCACCGCCGCCATCGCCGTGGCGCTGCGCGAGGCCTCCACCGACGAGTTCAAGGCCTACGCCCACCAGATCGTCGCCAACGCCAAGGCGCTGGCGGAGGAGCTGTCCGGCCGCGGGTTCGACCTGGTCTCCGGCGGCACCGACAACCACCTCATCCTGCTCGACCTGACGCCCAAGGGCATCGGCGGCAAGCCCGCCGCCCAGGCGCTCGACCGCGCCGGTCTCGAGACCAACTACAACGCGGTGCCGTTCGACACCCGCAAGCCCTTCGACCCGTCCGGCATCCGCATCGGCACCCCGTCGGTCACCAGCCGCGGCATGAAGGAAGCCGAGATGCGCCAGATCGGCGCCTGGATGGACGAGGTCGTCACCGCGCTGGCCAAGGGCGACGCGGAGGACGTCATCACCCGCGTCCACCACGAGGTCAGCGAGCTGACCGCCCAGTTCCCCGCCCCCGGCCTGTCCTAGAACGCGAAAAGACCGGCGCCCGCCGCCCCCTCTGAAGC